>NZ_JBAWAC010000319.1:0-3569 GCF_049589095.1 Haladaptatus sp.
CCTCCCCAACCGATTGTGCGTGGTTCGAGAGAGCTTTGCTCTCTCGTCATCACGAAAGACGCGAAGCGTCTTTCGAACGACTTCGCTCGTTACACTCGCTGCAGTGCCTGCGGGCTACGGCCGCAGGTCAGTGAGACGCTCCGCGCCTCGCAAGTCTCACCCCCCGCGCGGGCGCACTGGGTGCGCCTTCGCGCGCCGCGGCAGCTGGTCCTTATCGCATAACCCGTCCATCCGGGTGGCGCGCGGGCCTGTCTGGCTATCGTGTGAGGGATGAGTGACGCCGCGACTGAAAAGGAGCGGCGGAGGGAGTCGGCTGGGAGGGTGTGGCTATCGCGGTAGCGGTGTGGGGTGGGATTGAAAGGGGCCACCTGGTCCCGCGAACGCAGTGAGGGGGACGTTGTCGGAACTCGTTTCCGACTGAACTCGCGCTTGCGTGGTCGCCTCGCCGACCACTCTCGAAGAAGTGAGCGACCATCGGGAGCGAGCGGATGAGAGATGTCGGGCGAGCGTCACGCGAACGTAGTGAGGGTGACCACGGAAGTCGCAGCCCGCGAACGAATGTGAGCCGGAACGTCTTCCGGAGGACCGCGAGCGGGTGGGGGCTTTCTAAGACTTCGTCGCAGTAGCTGTGCTCTCATCAAAAGTTGCGTCATTTCGAAGCGACCGGGCGAGGGCTTTCGGAGTCTGCTTCCCAGTTGCTGAAATCACAACAAAACCAAATCCATCTTTCCGTAGCGGGTTGTAGTGTTCGAGGACAATTCTTTCAGTAAAATTCCGTCCCTTTCGTTGTCACGGCCACTCTCGAACTTCCTCCAAAACCGATATCGTCCCCTCCGAGTTCGACTCATCGATGACCGTTCCGGCCGCACGCTTGGCTTTCTCGTCGGCGTTCGCCACCGCGTAGCTCTCGCCGACGACGCCGAAGGTGGAGACGTCGTTTTCCGAGTCGCCGACCGCGACGAACTCCTCCAAATCGCGTCCGAGCAGTTCGGCGACGGCCTTGATTCCCATGCCCTTGCTCACGCCGGAGGATTTGACGTGGTAGGCGAAGCCGGTGTCCACGACTTCCTGTCCGTACTCGCTGGCGAGTTCCGAGAGCGGGCCGAGCGGTTGGTCGCGCTGGACGGCGATTTCGGTCTCGCGCCAGCGGTTGGTCAGGTCCACTTCGCCCCACCCCAACTCGTGACCTGCCTCGCGGTACTCCTCGGCGACGCGGCGCGCAGCGTCGCCGTCGCCGTTGCGCGTGACCTCGTCGTTCGCGAGGACGATGCCGCCGTTCTCGGCGATGACGAGTTCCGGTATCTGGAGGAAGTGACAGAGCGAGACGGGGTAGGGAAACGCCTTTCCGGTGGCGATGACGACGGGGGCCTCCCAGTCGGGGAGCAGATCGAAAAACCGCGGGTCGATGGAGTCGTCCGGCCGGGTCATCGTACCGTCGATATCGAGAACGAGCGGTGGAACCATGCCGGGGGATTCGTCGGTTCCGCACTTAGGTTCGGCGTTCGCGGTTATCCCGAAATCCGTCGTCCGTCTCAGCGCTCGATTTCGTCGAACAGCGACCGCACGCGGCCGCGGATTTCGTCCCGAATCTCGCGGACGCGCTCGGGGGATTTTCCGTCGGGGTCGTCGAGGTCCCAATCGCGGGTTTCGCCCGCCCACGAGGCCGGACACACGTCCGCCGCCGAACAGCCCATGGTGATCACGTAATCGCAGGTATGCAACTCCTCGAACGTGATCTTCCGTGGGGTTCGGTCCACGAGGTCGAAATCGCGTTCCGCCATCGTCTCCACGACGGATTCGTGCACCCGGTCCGCCGGGTCGGTGCCGCCGGTCACGAGTTCGACGTCGAAGTCCCGTCGTTCGATCTCCCGCTCCGCGAACGCGATCGCCATCTGGCTCCGCCCGGCGTTTTGTACGCAGACGAAGGCGACCGTCGGTGGCTCCCAGAACGTCACGTCCAGCGCGGCACGGAGGCGTTCCGCGCGGTCTGTCGCCCCGTAGTAGTGCCATCGTCCTACCGTCCGTCGGGTGACGAGGTCGGCATCGGCGAGTTCCGAGAGCGCGTGGCTGAGCGCGCTTTCGCCCACGTCGAACAGCGGCGTGAGTTCACAGACGCACAGGTCGCGGTTCGCCGTCGTGAGAACGCGAATCAGCCGATAGCGGTTCTCGCTCGCCAGCGCCGAGAGGGTCGAAACGTGGTCGATGTCGGCCTCGGCGAACGCGTCCTCGCGGAACGCCAGCAGTTCTTCCCGCCGCCGTTCCACGTCGCCGTCCGAACACCCGTCGAGTTCGTCGTCGAGCAGGCGACGAAGTCGGTCGTCTTGTCGAGCCATAAGTCATCAGTTGAATAGTTGAACAACTATTCATCTATTACGATTTGCCGCTCACTACCGGTTCGCGCGGAGATCATTGAGTGTTCTCGCGGAATTCGGTGAAAATCGATGGTCGGTAATCGGCGATCGACGCGTCGGGCCGTGACGTCCGACGTTACATCCCGAGCGACGCGACCCACGCGCTCTGCGGGAAGACGCCGAGCGCGGCGAGGATCGCGACGAGGAACGTGCCGAAGACGATGCTCGCGGCGGGCGGGTCCATGTGTGTGTCGGCGTGGGAGTAGAACACGCGCTGGAACGCCTCGCCGAACAGGCCGCAGACGACGCCGAATACTGCACCCACGGCGAGCGCGGTGAGGAGCGGAATCTGCGCCTGAATCGCGGCCGGGGACGCCGTCGTGATGTTCATGCTTGCCGGAGCGAGCGCCAGCGCGGCGGTGCTCGCCGGGAGAGCCATGTGGTGGGTGACGGGCATTCGCTCGACGCCGCAGTTCAGGAAGACGAGGCTGGCCGCGCTGATACCGAAGGCGAGGAACGGGCTCCCCGTCACGTAGGCCGTGTACGCGCCCAGAATCCCGACGACGAGGCCGAGCGTCGCCACGTTCGCCCACTTGTACTGGTGGGGGAGCCACGGTTCGACGAGGAAGCGGTTTCCGACCGTGCCACCGTCGGTTTCGGGCGAACCGCCAGCGTCTGATTCCCCGCCGTCAGCCGCCGGTTCGCCGATGATGCGACGGTCCTCCGACTCGAACGGGGACATGTTCAGGAGGCCCTTCTTGGCGTTTCCGATGATGCTGTAGCCGAAGACGAGGCGGTGGGCCACGGCCGAGAGGACGACGCCCATCGCGATGGGGTCGTAGGGCATGCTGTAAATCGTCGAAAGCTGGACGAACCAGTAGCCGATTATACCGAACAGGCCGCCGACGGCGAGCACGTCGGGTTTCGTCCCGAGCGCGAACGAGATGTTCTTCGCCTCGTGGAAGTCGAAGCCGGTTTCCATGTAGCCGCGTTTCGCGGCGTAGGCGGCCGCCGCCGTCCCCGCCGCGAAACTGATCGCGGGGGAGAACACCGGACCGAACGCGATGGAACCGGTGATTCCCAGCGCGCCGAGTTGGTCCGCCTTACCGGGACCGGTCGCGGCGACGTAGCGTCCCACGACGTTCGCCGCCTCCCCGGCGATGACCATGAAGCCGGTGAAGATGAACGCCGGGAGCGCGCCGACGGCCGCGCCGAACG
>NZ_JBAWAC010000320.1:0-3300 GCF_049589095.1 Haladaptatus sp.
TTCGGTATATGCTTTGTGCTACTGTTCGAAAATAAGACAGTAATGTGTGGCACCATAAATGGGGATTCGACGTCTACTTGCAGACCCGTTGCTTACCAACGATCGGAGTCGGAAGTTCGAACTCCTCGAACATCGTGAGACAATCCCGTCTGTCGTGTGCTCCGCATCTGTTGTGTGGATTCGTTTGTACTTGGACCGACGATGGATCGACGTTGGTCGTCAGCCAACAGTACTCGCACCCGTCATCAGGGTCCGGGCCGATTATCGGACGACAGTTGGCCCTGCTTCGTGACTTGGCCACCACACTCCGGACATACCCCTTCTACGGTATCGAAGGTTTCACCGCACATCTGGCATTCAAATCGCGCATCACTCTTCGTCGTGAATAGCTCTTTGAGTTTGTTCACGAAACCCATTGGTGGTAATGTACACTCGTTGTGGAATCGGAAAAAGTCTGGGGGGGAGTACGTCGGAGGAGATGGATCGACGAGCGGAATAATCGCTCCTCAGTCGGCACCGAAGACGAGAACGACGGGATTTTCGCACGGCGCATAGATCTTCATCTCGCGTCCTTTCTCGGAGTACCGTGTCCCCGCGACCCTGATCAGGTCCGCTCCTTCGAGGGCGTCGACATGGTATGAGACCGTCTGAAGCGAGACATCGAGACGGGTAGCGAGCGCGGACGGCGTTCCCGGTTCCTCTGTAATTGCGACGAGGAGCGTTCGAGCGGTCTTGGATGACAGCGTACTCAAAACCGAGTCCATGTCCTGTTCATTGATATCCAACAATTCGATATCCCCCGTCTGTGCAGTGTCGATATCGGGCGATGGTTCGGGTAGAAGAGCCATTATATCACCAACGCCGATAAGTTGGATGCAAACTGTATAGTCTCTTGCGAAAGGAGACGGACGATGTACCGGTACTAAGAGGGAACACGGACGATGTACCGGTACTAAGAGGGAACACGGACGATAGAACGAAAGGCAACGAGATGAAGCGCACCCTCATCGTCGAGATGTCGCGGGAGTAATATGCACTTCGGAGTAATCGACGTCGATTACTCCGAAATCGAGTTGGGCTCCCTATTCCGACACTGAAAGCTCGATTGTCGGCGGAGATGGCAAAAAACGCGTGAGTTTTAGTCCCGACGGGGATTCACAGGCGTGATTCGTACTCGAATACGCCGTCGAAGGCCCGTTCGAGGATGTGCTCCATGTCGTCTACATCGGTCAAACGAGGATTTCCAGTGAGACTTCCGTCTTCGAGTGCCTGTTCTGCCAACGCAGGAATCGCCTCGCGTTCGGCCGCCGTCTCGTCCAGCGTCCTGGGGATCCGGACCGAGTCACCCAGTTCGCGTACCGCACGAACGGCTTTGTAGGCCTCTAGCTCTGTTCGGCGGTTGCGGTCGACCGGTTCGCCGAGGCGCTCCGCGATAGCACAGAACTCCTCGGGAACTTGCGGCAGGTTGTACTCCATCACGTACGGAAGGATGATCGCGTTGACCAATCCGTGTGGAACGCCAAACTGACCGCCGACTTGGTGAGAGAGCGCGTGCACTGCGCCCAATCCAGCGCCGTTGAACGCCATCCCGGCCTGCATACTTGCCCTCGCCATCGCCGTGAGCGCAGCGGGGTCGCCGTCACGGTACTCGACGGCACGGGGGAGGAATTCGCCGACTTTCTCGATCGAGTCGAGCGCGATAGCGGAGGTCTGACTTTGTGCCTTGATCGACACGTACGCTTCGATGGCGTGCGTCAACACGTCCATTCCAGTCGCCGCTTTTACCGGCGGTGGTGCGCTCGCCGTCAGATCGGGATCGATCAACGCGAGGTCGGCAAGGAGTTTCACGTCCCCGATTTCCTCTTTGACGTCGGTCTCGGAGTCCTTCACGATACACCAATGGCCGACCTCGCTCCCGGTTCCGGACGTCGTTGGTATGTAGATACTCGGCGGGGGGGACTCCGGGACGTTTCCGCTCCCTTCGTAGTCGAGAATGTGGCCGTCGTTCGCTGCGATGATCGATGCCGCTTTTGCGGTGTCCAACGACGACCCACCACCGATTCCGAGAATGAGGTTCGCGTCGGCGTCGTCGTAGGCGTCCGCTGCCTCGTGAACGACTGTGTCCGTCGGATCCGGCTGAACACCGTCGAAGATGGCATACTCCTTTCCGGCTTCCTCGATCGATTCGAGTACCGGTTCGAGAACACCAGCCTCGCGAACACCTTCGTCGGTCACGACGAGCGCACGTTCCGCATCGAATCGGTCGATGTACGAACCGACTTCGTCTGAAGCTCCACGACCAAACAGGATCCTATTCGGGACGTTCCATTCCGCTAATTGTTGTGTCATTGTTGTGGTACCGTGTTCTATGAGTATCGTGAATTCGGCACTGTGTGCAGCGTTCCGGTTACGGGGTAGATAGTACCAGTATTCGATTCATACCCGTTACTCCCCATACCTATGAGTATTTAAATAGTCACGGCGGCTCGCTTGGATTTCTTCGTTAAGGGAGTACACTGAGCGGGAATCGGTTTCATCCTTGTTCGATTCCCTGACGTCCGTTCGCCCTGCTGACGTGGTTAATAGGGTTCCATTTCGCCGTGCTCGACGACGACGCTGTTTACGGTGGTGAACGCCTCGACGCCCTCGTAACCGCCTTCCCGTCCCAGACCGCTCTCCTTGTTCCCTCCCCACGGGCTCTGGGGCATCGACACGGGGAACGTGTTGACTGCGACGAGGCCGTGGTCGAGTCGGTCAGCGATACGGGTGGCGTGCAACCCGTCGGTCCAGACGGACGCCGCCAGCGCGTACGGCGAGTCGTTCGCCACGGCGACGGCTTCATCGACCGATTCGACGCTCAGTATCGAGAGCACCGGGCCGAATATCTCCTCGCGCGCAATTTGCATGTCCGGTGTCACGTCATCGAACACGGTCGGTTCGACGAAGTGTCCGTCCTGCAACTCCGGATCGTCCGGGACATTCCCACCGGTTCGGAGGGTCGCACCCTCCTCCCGTCCCGCTTCGATGTAGCCGAGAATGTCGTCCTGCGCTCCCGCCGAGATAACCGGCCCCATATCAGTCGTCGGATCGCCCCCCGGCCCGAGGGAGATACGTTCCGCTTCCCGGACCACGAGTTCGGTGAATTCCTCCTTCACGTCTTCGTGGACGATGGCACGTGAGGTAGCGACGCAATTCTGCCCGGCATTGGAGAAGATTCCTCGGGCGACGCCGCGCGCCGCGTTCTCGACGTCGGTGTCGGGGAGGACGACCGCCGGAGCTTTCCCTCCGAGTTCCAGGTCG
>NZ_JBAWAC010000321.1:0-3172 GCF_049589095.1 Haladaptatus sp.
ATCGACCCGTATGGCAACGCACGTCGTCATCGTCGGGGCGTATGGGAGCGCAGGGGTCGCCGTCGCACAAAGTTTAGCCGAGGACCCGACCGTCCGGTTGACGCTCATCGACGACGGCGACCCCGGCGGTGGGCTGTGCATCCTGCGCGGTTGCATGCCCTCGAAGGAGGTGCTGTCGGCGGCGGCCCATCGGTATCAAGCACGCCACGACCCGCGGCTTTCGGGGACGCCCGAGGTGGACTTGGAGTCGGTGGTCGACCTGAAGGACGACCACGTTTTGGGCTTCGCGGAGCATCGCCGCGCGGCGGTGCACGACCTCGCGGAGGGGGAGAACGTGGAGTTCATCCACGACACCGCGCGGTTCGTTGACGACCACACGGTCGAAGTCGGCGATCGGGAAATCGAGGCGGACTACGCCGTCATCGCCACGGGATCGAAAGTAAACGTTCCCGACCTTCCGGGCATGCACGAGGTGGAGTACATGACCAGCGCGGACGTGCTGGACGCGACGGCGTTCCCCGATTCGGGAATCGTGATGGGCTTCGGCTACACCGGCCTCGAACTCGTGCCGTACCTCAGCGAGGCGGCCGGGATGGACCTCACCGTGATCGAACACGACCCGCGGCCGCTGGACGAGGGCGACGCGCCGTTCGGCGACGAGATTCTGGACATGTACCGCGAGGAGTTCGACATCGACATCCTGACCGAGACGGTGGAACGGCGCGTCGAGTCCACGGGCGACGGGGTTCGATTACACGTCGAGCAAAGCGGCGAAACGAAATCCATCGACGCGGACGAACTGATCCTCTTCACGGGACGAAGGCCGAACCTCGACGGACTCGGGTTGGAGGACACCCCGCTGTCACCGGACGAGGGATGGGTCGAGGAGACCATGCAGGCCCGCGACGACCCGCGGACGTTCGTCGTTGGGGACGCGAACGGCAAGGAGCCCATTCTCCATGTCGCCAAGGAACAGGGCTTCAAAGCGGCCGAGAACATCCTCGCACACGCTGACGGCGACGACCTCGAACCGTACGAGAACGTCCATCATCACGTCATCTTCTCCGGCGTCGGCGTGTATCCCTTCGCCAGAGTGGGCCTCTCGGAGGACGCAGCGGAGGCCGAGGGCGGGGAGTACGTCGCCGTCACCCGGCAGGCGTCGGACGACGGCGTATTCAAGACCAAGCAAGCGTCGAGGGGGTTGGCAAAGCTCGTCGTGGACGCCGAGGACGGGACCGTCATCGGCTATCAGGGCCTCCACTATCACGCCGACGTGATGGCGAAGACGATGCAGGTCGTCGTGGAGCGCGGGATGGACGTGCGCGATATCCCGGACCGGGCGTACCACCCGACGACCCCCGAGATTCTGGACGGACTGATTCGGGACGCGAGCGAGAAGGTCGGGACGGATCGGTAGTTCACGGCATCGATCGGTTCGACGAACCCCTCGTATGCGGATCAGGTCGAGGTCCCGTTTCTCCGAACTGGACCGCCCGCTGAACCTACCTGAGAGGTAAGGCTAAAAACCGGGGTGACATAGAAATAGATATGAAGGCCAAGCGGGAGTATCGGCGCCGTCCGGACACCGAGGTCCAAGTACTCGATGCCCTCGTGGACCGAAGCGAGGACGGAATGACGGTCTTCGAACTGCGGTCACACGTCGAGGCGGGCATCGACGAGTTGGAGGACGCGCTCGCGAACCTGAAACGAGACGGTCTCATCGAAGCGACGATGCGGAACGGGCGGACGCTCATCAAACCGGACACGAAGGTCGTTCCGGACCCCGAAGAGGAACCCGACGAACCGTCGTTCGTGGACAAGATCATCGAACGCCTGCCGCTGTAGTTTCGGACCATCGTTCCGGATTCGATTCCGTGCTCCGCTTTCGATTTCGTATTTCGTAGCCACTACCCAGCGTTCCGCATCCGACGTTTTTACTCCCCCGCGCACCCGACTACGAGTATGAGCCTCGAAACCGTACACGAAGACCACGGGGCGACGTTCTGTTCGGTCGGCAACCGCCGGGTGCCGCGCGACTACGGCCGCCCCGAGCGGGCACACCGTGCAGTCAGGAACGGCGTCGGACTCACGGAGATGCCCTACGGCGTCCTCGTGGTCTCCGGCGACGATCGGATAGAGTACGTCGACAACGTCGTCTCGAACCGGATTCCGCGCGAGGACGGACAGGGAACCTACGCCCTCCTGCTCGACCCGCAGGGGCGAATCGAACTCGACATGTACGTCTACTGTGCGGGCGAGCAACTCCTGCTCTTTCTCCCGCCCGGCGAAGCGACCCCGCTCGCCGAGCAGTGGCGCGAGAAGATATTCATCGAGGACGTGGAGATATCCGTCGCCACCGACCGGTTCGCCATCTTCGGCGTCCACGGTCCCTACGCGACCGAAAAGGTCGCCAGCGTGCTGAACGACGTGAGTACGCCGGACGAGCGCCTCTCGTTCAACAGGGGAAAGATGGCCGACGTGGGCGTGACGGTCATCCGCACCGATGCGCCGACGGGCGAGGAAGGCTACGAAGTCGTCTGTACGACCGGAACGACGACCGACGAGATGGACCGGGAATGGTCGAACGTCGAACTCGTCTTCGACACCCTGATCACGCGCGGGATGAACGCCGCTCCCTTCGGCCGGACGACGTGGGAATCCCTGACGCTCGAAGCGGGAACGCCGCTGTTCGAATACGAACTGGCGGGCGAAATCCCGAACGTGCTCGGCCTGCGGAACGCGCTCGACTTCGAGAAGGGTTGTTACGTCGGACAGGAAGTTGTTTCGCGCGTCGAAAACCGCGGACGACCGAGTCGAAAGCTGGCGGGCCTGTTCCCCGACTCCCTCCCCGAAAGCGGCGCGGCGGTCTTCGACGGCGACGAATCCGTCGGCGAAGTCACCCGCGCCGTCGACAGTTCGTCCCTCGACCGACCCGCCGCGATGGCGCTGGTGGAGTACGACGTGGGGATGGATTCGGAACTGACCGTCCGCGTCGATGGAGACGAGGTGGCCGCGGAGATAGTTCCCCTGCCGCTCGTGGACGGGAGCGATCCGTCCGGGCGTGCGCCGCAGTACGACTGAACGACGATTAAACGACGACGATTTTTTCTCGCCGCCGAAGGGTTCACCAACTCACGTCGGTAGCCAGCGGATCGCGGTTTGCGGATGCAAT
>NZ_JBAWAC010000322.1:0-4748 GCF_049589095.1 Haladaptatus sp.
GTACCGCGAAGAACGACTGGGATTTCGTGCTCGAAGACGGACCGGGTGCGAACGGGGCCGACCTCCGCGGCGTCGATGCGACGAGCGACGGTGCTGCGGTCTGGGTCGCAGGGGATGGCGGCGCACTCGGTCGGATCGAGACGGAAACCGACCGGTACACCGACTACTCGGCACCGAACGGAGTCACGGACAATTGGACGGCCGTCGCGGCCGCCGGAACGGCGGGCGACGAGACGATTCTGCTCGCCAACGGTTCCGGGCAGGTGCTCCGCGGGCGATACCGAGACGGCGATCTCGCATGGGATGCGCCCACGAAACCCGGAAGCGGGTCGAGTCTGTGCGCCGCGACGCTGGTCGATTCGTCCGTCGGCTACCTCTGCGACACGAACGACGGCGTGTTCGAGACGGCGGACGGTGGCGAGAGTTTCCGTCGAATCGGCATCGGGAACGTGGACGGCACCCTGACCGACGTGGCGGCGGTCGAGGACGCCGACGGGCCGTACGTCACGGCCGACGACGGCGTCTGCTGTCGATACGCCGACGGAACGTGGACGCCGAACCGTCTCGGGGATGCGGAACTTCGGGCTATTTCGATGACGGACGAATTGGCAGTCGTCTGCGGTGCGAACGCCGTCTTCGAACGGAGGAACGGAAACGAGTGGGAGCGTATCGTCGTCCCAGCGGACGGGGACCTTCTCGGTGTCGGGGTCGGGCCGAACTGTGCCGTCGCGGTCGGTTCGGAGGGAACCGTCGTCGAACGAAGTCGGCGATGACTCACGACCGGAGGAACACGAGCGCGATGACCCCCGCGACGAACGCCAATCCTGCGCTCAACAGGAAGGTCGGTGACCAACCGATCCGAATCACGAGGAGGCTGGCCACCAACCCGCCGTAGATGCCGCCCCACAACTTCGCCGTGAGCATCACGGCATAGTTTTCCGAGGAGTACTCCTCGCCGTAGTACTCGCCGACGAGTCCCGGGAGGATGGAAAACGAGGGCGCTCTGAAGAACATCGTCAGCCACGCGAGCGCGACGAACACCCACTGTAATCCCATCCCCCCCGAGACGACCAGCGCCGTGAGCGCGATCCCACAACAGACCACCGAACCGGCAAGGGTCCGTTCCCGTCCCAAACGGTCGGACGCGGTTCCGATGACGATGACGCCCGTCGCCTGCCCCAACGCGACCATGGACGCTGCCGCCGTCGCGGCCGTCACGGAGAGGCCGAGATGAGTCGCGTACACGATGACCTTCTCGACGAGCACGAGACCGACGCCGTTGACGACGGCAAAGAGGACGTACAACAGCCAAAACCGACGCGACCGAACCATCGTCCGCCACGTGACGTTCGATCCGATGACCGCCGACTCGGCGGTCATCGGATCGTCGTCTTTCGAACCGTCGCCTTTCGAACTGTCGCCTTTCGAATCGGCGGTCGTGTCCGATTCGTCGTCCCACTCCTCCTCGGAATCGTGGATGACGAGTCCGGCGATCACACCCGTGATGCCCGCGGCGACGCCCAAAACGAACAGGGTCGGGGAGAAGGAGGTTTCGACGGCGCTCTTGATGAACGGGATGAGCAGAAAGCTCGTTCCGCTGAACGCCATGCTCACCGCGCCGGTCGCCATCCCGCGGCGCGAGACGAACCAACGCGAGGGGGTGTTTATCGCGACGTCGTAGGCGATTCCCATACCCGCACCGCCGAGCGCGAACCAGAGGTAGAGCGCTGGGAGCGACGGGACGAAACTGACACCGACGAACCCGCCGAACAGCAGGGCCGCGGCCACGAAGAACGGGAGCCGGGGGCCGTAGCGGTCACGGATCCATCCGGCGGGGAACGCGGTGAGCGTCTCCGCGACCACCAACACCGAGAATACCGCCCCGAGTTCCGTCCCGGAGGCCGAGGCGTGTGCTCCTAACGCGCCGCGAATCGCTGGCCACGAGAACTGATACGTTCCGGCGGTTCCGACGGCGAGGACTGCGGCGGCGATGTACCACCACCGTACGGAGCGGAAACGGCCACCCATCATCCCGGAGTAGCTACTCGATACGTCATCACACAAGGTATACTCAGCGGTTGAGCTGTCTCCGCTGGGTCCTGTCCTCGGCAAACCGTCGAATACAGAGCTAAGTCGATGCGGTGCCAGTAGGTCTCATGAGCCTCGAAACCCTGTTCCGAGTGTTCGTGGCTGGCGTTCTCGTCGTCGCGCCGACGGTACTGTTTCTCGGTCTGTGGCGGGGGATGATGGCACTCCGCGACGACGACCTCGTCAACCGGACGATGAACGGCGATTTCGGACCGATCCCCGAATCGCCGATAACGGCCGCCATGTTCGGATACGGTGGCGTACAACGGTCCCGAACGACCAGTTCGACGGGCGGAGGACAGGTACGATGTGGTCAGTGCGGTGCGGTAAATCCCGAGTACGCCGACTACTGCGGAAACTGCCTGGACGAACTGGGTTGATCGGGCCGAACAGTTACGATTCGTCGGTTCCTCGTCTCACGAAATGACTGCCCGGTCCTCCATCGGCTTTCGCTCGTTGACCGACGAGATCGACCACGATTGTTCCGTCACCGGAACCCTACCGGACTGGCTCTCGGGCACGCTGATTCGAAACGGTCCCGGCGCGTTCGAGATGGCCGGGTCGTCGGTGGACCACTGGTTCGACGGGTTGGCGATGCTCCACGCGTTCACCTTCGGCGACGGCGTCACCTACCGAAACCGATTCGTTCGCAGCGACGCCTACCGATCCGCCCGAAACGGAAATTTCGAGAGCGGGTTCGCGACGGGGAACACGACGCTCCGCGACCGCCTGAGGGCGTTCCTCTTCGAGAAACCGTACGACAACGCGAACATCATCGCCGAGCGGATCGGTGACGACTATCTCGCACTGACGGAACTGCCGCGCTGGGTCGCGTTCGACCCGGATACGCTCGAAACGCTCGGTCACGTCCAGTACGACGGGCCGGAACCCGCCGGAAACCTCGCCTGTGCCCACCTGAAACGCGACCCGGTGACGGACGAACTCGTGAATTTCGAGACCTCGTTCGGACGGAACTGTCACTATCACGTCCACTCGATACCCTCGGCGACCGACCGCGAGCACATCTGCTCGATTCCCGTGGACGAACCGGCGTACATGCACAGTTTCGCGCTGACGCCGAACTACGTCGTCCTCACCGAGTTCCCGTTCGTGGTGAACCCGCTCGACTTCATCAAACCGGGTGCACAGGGTCCGTTCATCGAGAATTTCACGTGGAAACCGGAACGCGGCACGCGCTTTTTCGTCATCGACCGCCGACGCGGAACCGTCGTCGCGGCACCGCGGACGGAGGCGTTCTTCGGTTTCCACCACGCCAACGCCTACGAGGACGATGGGGAGATAGTCCTCGACCTCGAAACCGTGCCGGATGCGACCGCCATCGAGGTGTTGTACATCGACAATCTTCGAGACGGTAATTTCGGCGGGCTGAGCGGCCGATTGGAGCGCTTTCGTGTCGATCCCGAATCGGAAACCGTCGAGCGCGAGCGGATGTACGACGGGACGGCGCTCCCGACCACGTCGCCCGACCGCTGGTGTCGAAAACACCGATACGTCTACGCGCAATCGCCCGACCCACAGATGACGACGTGGCCCGAGGCGATTGCGAAGATCGACACCGAGACGCATCGGGCGGTGGAGTTCGCGGACGAGGGCAGCTATCTGGGCGAGCCGATTTTCGTTCCCAACCCGGACGGCGAGCGTGTGGACGACGGCGTCATCCTGACGCTCTCGCTCGACCCCGCAACCGAACGGTCGTCGCTGATCGTCGTGGACGGCGAGTCGCTCGCCGAACTCGCGCGGGCCGAGGTTCCGCATTCGATCCCGTTCGATTTCCACGGTCGATTTTTCCCCGAACTGACGGGGTAGCGGTCACTCGGAACGCTCCGAGCGTTCCGACCGGCCGCGTCGGTCGCGCCGTTCGCTCGCGATTCGAAACCCGCCGGTATCGTCCCGTCCCGCGATTTCCCGCTGCGGGACGGGGATTTTGATCCCTTCACGGTCGAACGCTGTCTTCACCGACGCGATGACGTCGGTCGTCGCGCGCCATCGGCGGCGACTGCTCGGTCGGTCGATCCAGAACCGGAGTTCGAGCAGGACTGCCGACTCCCCGAACCCCGTCAGTACAGCGTCCGGTTGCGGGACGTTCAACACCACCCGGGAGTTTTCCATCGTCTCCTTCGCGATGTCGATGGCGCGATTCGGGTCCGAACCATAGTCGATGCCGACTTCGACCTCCAACCTGAGCCGTCCCTTTCGGTTGTAGTTGACGAGCGTGTTCGACCCGACGAGGTCGTTCGGGAGGATCACGTACTTCCCCGAAAACGTCTCGATTCGCGTCGAAAACAGCGTGATGTCGGTGACGATGCCGTCGGTCCTCGTCCCGTCTTCCAGCGGCACCTGAATCCAGTCCCCTATCTCGAACGGCCGCGAGAACATGAGCGTGAACCCGGCGATGAGGGAACTCAGCGTTTCGTTCGCGGCGAGACCGATGATGATGCCGAGGAATCCCGCGCCGATGAGGAACGCCCGGATGTCTACCTGCCAGACGCTCAACAGCAACAGCGCGGCGAGAAGATACAATCCGACTTCGGAGAGTCTGGAAAAGACCTCTCCTTGATGTCCCGTGAGTTGGCCGGTTTCCGTGGTAAATCGATCCACGGCCCGGACGAGCATGCCCGATCCGATGTAGGCCGCCGCGA
>NZ_JBAWAC010000323.1:0-5476 GCF_049589095.1 Haladaptatus sp.
GCCACGTCGTCCTGCAGGTTAAGCAGGAGCCGTGCGGAATCCTCGTCCTCCGGGTCGATTTCTTCGTCCTTGATTCTGTCCAACCAGTTCTGCCAGCGTTCTTCGGAGTAGAACTCCTCTGGAGGAGCGCTCATACCTCTTTCGTGCGTAGCACGATTCATAAATCCTCCGAGGCTGCCTCAACAGGGTGAGACCGCCCAAAACGGCCGAAAAACTCATGCTACACCGGGACGCGCGGATGTTTCGTCGTCCATCGACGTTAGGATAGCCGTAAACTGATCAAAAATCCTGCACGATGACCGTGTGATCGGTTGGCAAGTCAAGCCGACTCCCAAGCGACGGCTCACTTCGAGAGTGTCGCCTCGGTATCGAGTCCGTACACGAGTTCGGGAGTCGAGACGTGGGCCGTTCGAATCGCCTCGTCGTACCCCTGTTCCTGCATCCACGACACTCTTCTGGGGACCGTCTTCGGCCCCATTACCGCACCGGGACGGTCGGGGTCGTCGATGAAGTCCGTCTCCATCAGGAACGGTTCGCCGCGCTCGACGGCGAGTTCGAGGCGGTCCTTGTCGCTCATCACGCTCGGCGTCACACCCGCCAGTTCGCCGCCCGCGTAATGTTTGACCACACGCTCCGGTGGCAGACCGGCCGCCTCCGCCCACTCGGCCACTTCGGTCAGATCGTCCGTCGCTTCGGTGTGCAGTTGAACCGCGCTTCCGGTCTCCGCGCCCAGTTCCAGCGCGCGTCGAAGGACGGCGTTCGAGGCGTCCCACACCTCGTCGGTCACGTCGTAGTGTGGTCGTCCGGATTTCAGGGCGACTGCCCGCCCGTCCGCGACGTACTCCGCGGCGACTTCGAGTCCCGATTGCATCAGGTCACGCGCGTTCGTGGGCGTGAATTCACGGTCGTCCACCAGTTTCGAGACGAGTCCCGGATGCACGCCGAGGACAGGCCACGCCCTCCCCGGTAGGATTTCGTTCGCCCGTTCTACCACCTCGACCGTCGTGTCGAAGACGGTTCGAAAGTCCGCACCTGTTTCGGCTTCGACGCCGAGCAGCCAGGACGGCTTGTTGACGACGAGTAGGTGTGTGCCGCCGCTCCGTGCGAAATCCTTGACCGCTTCGACGCCCCGGCCGTGGTCGGGGTCCAGATGGAGGTGATCGTCGAGTACCGGCGTCCCAAGGTCGTTCATACGTGTTCGTTGGGTTCCAGCGAAAAAACGCCCGTGGTTTTTCGATTTACTCGTCTTCGAGGACGAACGCCTCGTGGGCCGCGTTTTGGAGCGCGTCCGACCGGCCGTACTCGCCGGGCGCGATGGCGACCGTCCGAATCCCGTTTCGGGCCGCCTTTTCGAGGACGGGTTTGAAATCCGTATCCCGGGAGGCGATCGCGAGGACGTCCACTTGGTCATCGAGCGCGAGTTCGGTCGCGTCGATGGCGAGTTTCACGTCCACGTCGCCGCTCGTGATGACGACCTCGAAACCGCGTGCTTCCGCCGCCTGAATCAACCCCGGTGTCGCGTGTTCGTCGAGGTACAGACGCGACGTTGCGAGTTGTCCGAGTTGCCGTCCCGCCGCTCGAACGTCGTCTAGATCGACGTCGAAGTCGTCCCGAAGGACGTTCGGTCCGTCGACGAAGAGTGCAACAGTTCGTTCGTGTTCATCGCCGTCTCCCTCGTGGAGAGACCGCAAGCCGCCGCTCATGGTCCGAGGTAGACGATAGCGGGACATAGCGGTGGCGGTTCGTTCTTCCCCCGACCTATTACCAGAGTGATTGATTTAACATCAGTAAACTTGTTCAGCACAGAATTAATTAATACTCTTAGCTCTAGTCTTTATTTATTCGTTCATAAGATAAGATTTCAGTAGTTCGAATAGACAAAATTTAAATACATATGCTGTCTTTGTTAACTTGCCGTATGGCAGACGACAACATATCGCGATTCGATAGACGTACATTCCTCAAAGTAACAGGTGCAGCCGGTGCGGCGGCGGCCATGAGTGGCGTTACGATGGCAACGCCCGGTCGTGAGCCCGGACCGAAAGAGGACGAGATTCTGGTCGGCGTTTCGGCCGGTCACGGTGACATCGAACAGGCAGTCACCGCAAAATCCCCGATGGACATCACCGTCGTTCACAAGAACGAACACCTGCGCTACGTCGCAGTGAAGCTCCCAAGCGCGATGCCCGACTCGGCTCGACAGAGCTTCATCGACGCAATCGAGAAGCGCGAAGGAATCAAATACGCGGAGCAGAACACGACGCACTCGACGTACCTCACGCCGGACGACCCCAAATTCAGCCAGCAGTACGCGCCGCAGATGGTCAACTCCGACGACGCGTGGGACACCACCCTCGGCAGTCACGACGTCACCATCGCCGTCGTGGACACGGGTGCACAGTACGACCACCCGGACCTGCAGGCGAACTACAAATCGGACCCCGGAAAGGACTTCGCCGACGACGACAGCGACCCGTACCCGGACGCGCCGCAGGACGAATACCACGCGACCCACGTTTCCGGCATCGCCGCCGGTGCCATCGACAACGGTACCGGTGTCGCAGGACAGGGTAACTCCTCGCTCATCAACGGCCGTGCGCTCGACGAGGGCGGCAGCGGTTCCACGTCCGACATCGCGGACGCCATCCGCTGGGCCGCGGACCAGGGTGCCGACGTCATCAACATGTCCCTCGGTGGCGGTGGCTACACGAGCACGATGAAGAACGCGGTTACCTACGCCTCCAACAACGGCGTCTTCATCGCGTGTGCAGCGGGTAACGACGGCTCCGGCAGTGTCTCGTACCCGGCAGGATACAGCGAATGTCTCGCTGTCTCCGCTATCGACTCGAACGGGGACCTCGCTTCCTTCTCGCAGTACGGTAGCAAGGTCGAACTCTGTGCCCCCGGTGTGGACGTTCTCTCGACGACGACCGAGACACGCGGTTCCTACGAGAAACTCTCGGGTACCTCGATGGCAACCCCCGTCGTCTCCGGCGTCGCCGGACTGACGCTCGCACAGTGGGACCTCACCAACTCGGAACTTCGAAGCCACCTCAAGAACACGGCCGTCGATGTGGGCCTGTCCTCGGATAAACAGGGCAGCGGCCGTGTCGATGCCTACAACGCCGTTACTACCGACCCCGGCAGCGGAAGCGGCGGCGGTGGCGGTGGTGGCAGCGATTCCACGAGCGGATCCGCCAGCGGTTCGCTCTCCGGCTACTCCGACTACGCCGACTACACGTGGTCGTGGAACTACAGCAGTCCGAGCCAAGTCGTCGTGGAGCTCGACGGACCGAGCGACGCCGACTTCGACCTCTACGTCAACACGGGAACGTCGAGCGCGGCGAGTCCGAGCAGCTACGACTACTCGTCCACCAGCACGGGCAGCCAGGAAACGATCACCATCGACAGCCCCGACACGTCCACCGACATGCAGATCGACGTGGACTCCTACAGCGGGTCGGGCAGCTACACCGTGACGATCACGGAATACCAGTAATCCCCATTCGATTGGTCCCCTCCTCTCGTTCTCACAACCGAAGAGTGACGACGCTGTGAAATTTCCACCGTGGTTCGGTAGCGACTGGTATCGAACTACGGCGACGGAGCTGTCTGCGAATTTTACATCGGATGACACCACGCGGTTTATCCCTCGCTACGACAAATCGTCGGTCATGGTCGAGCCGACTGGAATCACCGCCGGACTCATCAACCTCCTCGCCGTTTTCATCATCGCGGCGAGCGTGGGTGTTTTCGTTGCCAAAGTCGGACGATTTCCCTACACTATCGCCCTCCTCCTCGCCGGGCTCGCCGTTTCGATACTTGGTATCAACATCGACATCACGCTTACACACGACCTCATCCTGCTCGTGCTGTTGCCGCCGCTCCTGTTCGAGGGCGCGGCGACCACCGACCTCGATAGCTTCCGCGAGAACCTCGGGTTAGTGTTGACGCTCGCGGTTCCCGGCCTCATCGTCTCGATTCTCATCCTCGGGGTGATGGGCCACTACGCCTTCGGCTATCCGCTGTTGCTCGCCACGCTGTTCGCCGCGATGATCCTCCCGACCGACCCGGTGTCCGTCTTGGCGCTGTTCGAGGAACTCGGCGCGCCCGAGCGGCTATCGGTACTGGTCGAGGGCGAGAGCTTACTCAACGACGGCGTTGGCGTCGTCGTCTTCTCCGCGCTCTTCGTGCTCGTGAAACGGTCGGTGGAGAACGACATCGAACTCTCGAAACTCATCACCCCGAAGGTCATCGGCAACACCGCCATCGAAATCGTCTTCGCCAGTATCGGCGGCTTGGTCGTCGGCCTCGCCGCTGGCTACCTCATCTACCGCGTCATGGTCAACCTGGACGAGCACATGACCGAAATTGTCCTCACGCTCATCCTCGCCTACGGGAGCTTCCTACTCGCGGAACACTACTTCCACGTCAGCGGCGTCATCGCGACCGTCACCGCCGGACTCCTCATCGGCAACCGCGGCGCGGAGTACGCGATGAGTCCACAGACGAAAATTTCCGTGTTCAACACGTGGGACACCGCCGCGTTCCTCGTCAACACGCTCATCTTCGTCCTCATCGGCGCGAAGACGCCCATCCACCAGATGGTCGATAACTGGCAACTCATCGTCATCGCCATCGTCCTCACGCTGGTCGTGCGCGCCATCACCGTCTACCCCTTCACCGAGGCGGTCAACCGATTCACTCGGAGCGATATTCCGTTCTCCTATCAGCACGTGATGGTGTGGGGCGGCCTGCACGCCTCGATTCCCATCGCGCTCGTACTGGGCCTTCCGTCGGAGTTCCCGTACATCGGGGAACTCCGTTCGATGGTGTTCGGCGTCGCTGCGTTCAGCCTCATCGTCCAAGGGTTGACCATGAGCAACCTCCTCGACCACCTGAACATCGTCACCCGAACCGAGACCGAGGAGTTGTACGAACTCCTCCTCGGGCGCGCGCGTGCGGTCGATTCCGCGCTCGAAGCCGCCGACCGCCTCCACAACCGCGGTGACCTTCCGGGCGACGTGTACGACGACTTCCGCGGCGAGTACGAGGCCGAGAAGGACGACCTGAACACGACCATCTCTCGCCTGCTCCACGAGAACCCCGAACTCCGCCGGGAGGAACTCCTCGTCGGCGAGCGCCGCGTCCTCAAACAGGAAAAGAGCGCCGTCATGGACGCCATGCGCTCGGGCGTCATCAGCGACGACGTGGGCGAACGACTGTTGGAAGAGGTCGATTTGAAACTCGACCGCGTCGATACCGGTCAGAGCACCGTCCGCGACGACCCTGACAACGAAGCCTACGAGGAGTTCTGGCGCGCTCGCGTGAAGGAATACGGCCTCGATACGTCCTCCGCCGATGACGATTAGAACGGCGACGAGTTGGAGTTGGTTCCGATTCTCGTACGAAAGCCCATGCCAGTTCGCTACGGCAAGACGTGTTTGGTACGTTTGCGATTGGAGTTGCTGGGACG
>NZ_JBAWAC010000324.1:0-1564 GCF_049589095.1 Haladaptatus sp.
GCCGACGTCCGCGTACTCCCCCTCCGTGTTCTCCCGATAGACGACCAAATCTATGTCACCGGAGGCGTAACCACGGAGCGGCGATTCGACACCCTCGAAGAGAACCGAGGGGCGTTTGCAGATGTACTGGTCGAACGTCTTTCGAATGGGTAACATCAGGCCACGGAGGGTGACGTGGTCGGGGACGTCAGGATGACCGACGGCACCGAGAAGGATGGCGTCGTACTCCGCGATTTCGTCGGTACCGTCGTCCGGCATCATCTCCCCGTGTTCGAGATAGTACTCGGTACCCCAGTCGAAACCGGTGAAGGTGATTTCGAACCCGTACGTTTCGGCGGCGTCCTCCAGCAAAGGACGAACCGCGTCAACCACTTCGGGACCGATACCGTCGCCCGGAATCATCGCTACGTCGTGCGTCATGGACATAGTGGGGAACGACAAGAACAAATAACTAGTGGTGAGGAAAAGTTGAATTCAGTTGCCGACTGCGCGTTCCTGTTCGCTCTTCGAAGGGTTCGGCATCTCACCCGACTCGTGGGTGACGGTTCCGTGGACGAGGGCCTCGCCGGTCTTTTCGTCGAACAGGTGAATCGCTTCGTCGTCGAACGTAATCGTTATCACATCACCTTCTTGCGGTTCGATGTAGGAAGGACAGCGAACGCGGAACTCCCGCCCGTCCAGATCGAGGTAGAGGAAGTTGTCGGACCCGATGACTTCGACGACGTCCACGGTCGTCCGTACGGCTCGCTCGTCGTTTGCGTCACCGCCCACACGGACGTTCTCCGGACGAACACCGAACGTGAATCGCGTGTCGTCCGAGACGCTTCGGAGCGTCTCCAGGAATTCGTCGCTGACATTGAAGTCGAAACTCTCACCGTTTGTGAGACGGTTGCCCTCCAATTCCACTTCGAGGAAGTTCATCGAGGGACTCCCGATGAAATCCGCAACGAACCGGTTCGCTGGCTGATAGTACACCTCCTTGGGTTTGCCGACCTGCTGGAGCCGACCGTCGTTGAGGATGACGATGCGGTCCGACATCGTCATCGCCTCCTCCTGGTCGTGCGTGACGTAGATGGTCGTGATGTCGAGTTCCGAGTGGATACGCGAGAGCTCCGTTCGCATGTGCTTTCGGAGTTTCGCGTCGAGGTTCGACAGCGGTTCGTCGAAGAGGAACACCTCGGGTTCCCTGACGATGGCCCGACCCGTCGCCACGCGCTGTTGTTGGCCGCCCGAGAGCGAGGCCGGTTTCTTGTCGAGGAGGTCGTCGATACCCATCATCTCCGCGGCTTCCTCGACGCGACTGTTGATTTCCGCGTCGGTCAGGTCGGTACTCAAATTGAGGCCGTAGGCCATGTTCCCGCGGACGGTCTTGTGGGGATAGAGCGCGTAGGACTGGAACACCATCGCGATGTCCCGGTCCTTCGGCGAAACGTCGTTGACGCGCTGTCCGTCGATGCGGAGTTCGCCATCGGTGATGTTTTCCAGCCCTGCGGTCATCCGAAGGGTCGTCGACTTCCCGCAGCCCGAGGGGCCGACGAAGACGACGAACTCGCCGTCTCGAATC
>NZ_JBAWAC010000325.1:0-10989 GCF_049589095.1 Haladaptatus sp.
CTCATATTATTCGTCCTCCTGGAGGTTCGAGAGCACTTCGTCGAAGTGCTCGGGTAGTTCTGTGGCGTCGAAATCCCCGCTGTACAGCGGCTCGTCCAGCTGTTCAGCGTACTCGGCGATGTGCTCGCCGCGGTTGCGCGACCAGTCAGCCATCACGCTTTCGTTGTGGGGGATGTCGAGACCAGCGTCGATTGCACCTTCCTGTACTGCGAACGCCTTACTGCCGGGCGTCGCCGTGTTGAGACCGATGTCGAGCACTGCCTCATCGTAATCAGTGTCGAGTGCGCGTTTGCCGAGCAGGTATCCAGTGAGGTACGCGCTGGGGATGTTGCCCGTCGGGGCCTCCCAGCCGTACTCCGCCAGATCGCCGGAGTAAGCACTCGCAACTGTGTTGTCGCCGTCGGGACCCATCGTGACCAGCTGTGCCCTGACATGCTGGTTGCTCTTCCGAGCGACCAGACGTGGCTTACCCGATTTCAGCAGGCGCAACCTTTGATGGTAGTCAGTCCGGACCTCACGGCGGCGGCGCATCGGCACCTTGTATCGTGGTCCAGTTGCCATTGTTAGTAGTTGTTCTCTATGTAGTTCAGCAGGTATTGCACGCTACGGAACTCCCCACCTTTGGCCTTGTCGTACAGAGCGCGGTACTGCGTCTGCGTGATTTCGCCGTCAGCACGGAGTTCGCGGAGCTTGCGTCGCTGTGCGCGGATTTGGTTCGTCCATTCCTCTTTCGAGTTCTTACGGCCGCCCTTCTTCCCTTTGCGGGTTCCGGGTCCGGTTCGATGTCCGTAGGCGCGTTTCGCGTTGCGCTCACGGGCACGGCCGCGGGAGTTGCTCTTTGCATCCTTCGACTGGATCGACCCGTCGTCGACCAGTTCGCGGATGTCCTCTCGGGTGATCGCGTCAGCGATGGCACCCTGTGCGTCGGGGTCGAACCAAACGCGGTTCTTACCGACGTCGAGGACGTCCGATGCGAGTTTCTTCTGTGCACTCAAGTCACTCATTGTCTACCTCCACTTCGACGTAGGTTGGGTTGAGCACGCGAATGCCGTCGTCCTCGGCGACTTCCTCGATACGCTCGCGTTTGCGAGCGCCGACTTTCGAGGCGATGCGAACCGCTTCGGTGTCGCCGTCCACGCCGTCGAGATCATCGACGTTGTGAACGCGAACCTCGTCGAAGCCGCTCGGGTGCTTGCCCCGAACCGCTTTCGGCGTGCGGTAGCCCGCCTCGACCATGTCGCCTTTGCCCTTGATTCCCCGGCGCTGCTTGCTGAGGTTTCCGCGCGGCTTGCGCCACGACGAGGGCGTGCGCTTTTTCTTGTGGTAGTCCTGTCGATTGAACTGCGGGGTCCCGACACGTTTTCGCTGCTTGAGCAGTCGTGCCTCCTCGTCTTCGAGGTCGGGCGTCTTCTCGGTCAGCCCGCGGGGTTGCAGTTCGGTTTCGACGTCTTCGGCCGGTTCTTCCTCTTCGGCCTCCGATTCCTCTTCTTCGATCTCGGCTTCGGTCTCCTCTTCGACTTCGAGGCTTCCGACGTCCGCCTTGATACGGGCAGCGAGTGCGTTGCCGATTCCGTCGACTTCCGCGAGGTCCGATTGTTCGGCGGCTTTGATGTCCTCGACGGACTCGAAGCCTTCCTCACGGAGCGATTCGGCCTTGCTCTCGCCAACACCGCTGATGTCTTCGATCTGTTCTGGTTCGTCTGCCATCTATCAGGCACCTCCCGTGGACGGCTTCTCGGTAATGTAGACGCCGTCCTGGAACACGCGCGTGTCTTTGCCCGACACGCGGGTGAGTTGTTCGATGTCTGCTGCGGTCTGACCGACGTCTTCGATACTTGGGCCGCGCAGGCTCAGTTCCTCGTCGTTGACCTCGACGACGGTGTCCCCGTGGACGTTCGTTCGTCGTGGCGCTTTCTCTCCGAGGAAGTTCTCGATGACGACCTTGTCGCCCTCGGAACGGACCTGCATCGGGAAGTGAGAGTAGAAGACTTCCATCTTGTACTCCCACTCCTCGCTCACGCCGTGGACCATGTTTCGCACGTGGCTCTCGAACGTTCCCACCGTCGCGTTCGTTTTCGCGTCGGTGACGTCGCTCTCGATGACCACTGCGTCGTCTTCGACCGTGACACTGATGTTCGGGTACCAGAGCCGTCGCGTGACGGATCCCTCCGGCCCTTCGATGGTCACGTCGAGGTGGTCTACGTCGGCGGACACCTCGTCCGGAATTTCGATTTCTACTCGTGGCATTGTTAGTAGACGTATGCGATGACCTGGCCACCGATGCCCTCCTCACGGGCTTCGTAGTGGCTCATGACGCCGTGGCTGGTCGTGACGACGAGTGCCCCGTAGTCACGGGCGGGGAGGAACCGTTTCTCCCACTTCTCGAAGTCGTCCTTGCCCACCGAATAGCGGGGCTTGACCGCGCCACATTCGTTGATAGCGCCTTTTAGTTCGACCTCGAACCGACCGGCTTTACCGTCATCGACGAAGTCGAAGCCGTCGATGTACCCGTGGTCGTAGAAGACCTCGAGCACGCTGCCGATCTCGTTCGAAGCGGGCTGTACCGTGTGGGACAGATGACCGACACCTTCGGCGTTGTCCACGCCGGAGAGTGCGTTGCTAAGGGGGTCGTTTCCTGCCATTGTTATCGGTACTTCCTGAATCCCATGTCGCGTGCGATCTCACGGAAGCACTGTCGACACAGATTGATGTCGTACTTGCCGACCAGACCTTGCTTTCGACCACATCGTTGGCACGTTTCCATTTGGCCAGTGCGCTTGGTCGAATGCTCGCCGGTCGCATCGTTTTCACTTTCGCTCATTCATCCACCTCAACGTCGAAGCTGGCCTGGAGGAACGCTAGCGCGTCCTCGGCCGTCAGTCGGTGGTTCGACGGAATCTGGCGGGTGACCTTGTCGCGCTTTGCGACGCGGTAGCCCGGCCGAACGAGGTTGACGGTCACGTCAAGCCCGTAGATTCCGACGTTCGGGTCGTACTCCTGGCTCGGGAACTCGGTGTGCTCGTTGATACCGAAGCTGAAGTTCCCGGTCTCGTCGAACTGCTTCGACGAGAGGCTCACGAGCGGGAGCGCCGTTTCGAGGAAGTCGTGTGCTTCCTCGCCACGGAGCGTCACCTTCGCACCGATCGGGTCACCCTGACGGATACCGAAATCCGGCAGAGTGGACTTCGCCAACGTGCGGACGCTCTGTTGGTCCGTCACGTTTTCGAGGATCTCCTCGGCGTTGGCGAGTTCGCGACCACCTTCACCGACGCCCATGTGGACGACGACTTTCTCCACTTTCGGCTCTCGCATCTCGTGGAATTCGGCTTCGCTCATTCGTCATCCCCTCCCGTGAAGTTCTCGTCGATGACGACGAGGTACTCCTCGACGGTCTCGAACTCGTTCTCGTCGCCTTCGACGGCGACGGTGTTCGAACCGCTGCCGGGCGTCACCGTGATGTCGGTGACTTCGCCGATCTCGCCGGCGTGCTGCCCGCGAACGGCGGTAACGAGACTACCTTCCTCGTACGGGAAGTGGGCAAGGATCTCCTTGTCCTCCGTCCCGACGACGATGGAGTCCTTCGTGTTGTAGTCCGAATCGGACTCGACACGGAGGTTGCTGCCGTCGTGGAGATTGAGTTGCGTTTCGCCACCGGGGACGTTCGTCTTGTCCTCGATTTTCGCCAGTCGGCCGTCCGCCGCATCCTCGTCGATGGGGGTCAGCGCGAGGCGACCACCTTCGTCGGGGAAGACACGGTAGTACTCGTCGCGTTCTGGGAACGCGAGGATATCGAACATGCCGATGGGTCGCTGTTCGTCACTCACTGATTGTCCGTTCACGAGTACGGAATCTTGGTTGAGCGCGTAGCGGGCTTCCTTCTTCGAAGCGGTGTAGCCCAGCACGTCCCGCAGGATGATGAGGAGCGGGACACCGTCACGACCGTGCGGGCCGGCGCCGGCCTTCACGGTGAACGTGGCGGTCTTTCGCTCGACCGGCCAAGAGTTCGGAACGGAGAGTCGTTTCTGATGGTTGCTCATTCGGAATCACCTTCCAGACGTGCCTCACGGCGGTCGTCGGACAGGTCGAGGTCTGTCACGCGGACGTTGCTCGCGTCGAGCGGTCGCGCGACATCCTCACCGTCGGCCTTTTCGAGGACGACGTCCTCGACGCGAATGGTCGCCGACTTCAGGTCGACGTCCACGACTTCGCCTTCTTCGCCGGCGAAATCGCCGCGCATGACTTCGACCGTGTCGCCCGCGTTGACGCGGACGCTACGCTGGCCGAACTCCTCGCGGAGGTCGTCGGACAACGGCGCTTTGACCTGTTCGTGCCGCTCGTGGAGCGGTGCGCGTTCGGTCCGGTTTCGCTGTTTGCGTGGTTGTCGAGTCATACTATCATCGTAGCTGTGCTTGCGATACTTCCGAACCGCTCTGCGACTTCCTGCGCGATGGGACCCTTGATCTCGGTCCCTCGCGGTTCTTCCACGTCGTCGATGACGACGGCCGCGTTGTCTTCGAATTTGACACGCGTGCCGTCGGGACGACGGATGGACTTTCGCTGTCGGATGATGACGGCTTCGAGCACCTGACGGCGCATCTCCGGCGTCCCCTTCGTGACGGACACGGTGATCTTGTCACCGATGCCTGCCTTGGGATGGCGGCTCTTCGTGCCGTGGTAGCCGGAAACGCTGATGACCTTGAGCTCGCGTGCGCCGGTGTTGTCGGCACAGTTGAGCAGGGAGCCCTTCTCGACGCCCTGTGTCACGTCAGCCTTCAGTGCTTCCATTAGTCGTCACCCTCCTCGGTCAGGTTCTCGACGACGACGTGTGATTTCGTCTTCGAGAGCGGTCGGGTCTCTGCGATACGAACCGTGTCGCCAACTGCGAGCGACATGCATTCCGGCGCGTGGGCCGGAACGCGGGAGCGACGCTTCATCTGCCGATCGTATTTCGGCACTGCAACGTCGTACTCTCGCTCGACGACAACGGTTTTATCCATGTCAGTGGAGGCGACTTCGCCCTCGATGATCTGTCCGCGCACGGAAAGCGTTCCGTGGAACGGGCAGTCATCGTGGGAGCAGGTCTCCTCCGGTTCTGGTACATTCAATCCTAACGCCATTTCGAATTTCCTCCAATTTCGGTACGCAATGCGGGTCGTGAGAGCAAATTCGTGCCATCCACCGTAACGTAAGCCACGCCCTCGCCACCGTCGGAAGCGTTCCGACGTGCCTCCGAGCGGGACTCGGAGAAAAGACCAGACTGACCGGAGCGGACTCCAGCAGTTTCCGACCTCCGTTTGGACGCGGTCCCCGCTTCCTTGACGGAAGCGGCGGCTTCATCTGTGAGTTCGAATTCGAACGTCGTGCCCTGTTTTGGTACCTGCCACGACCGAGACGCGGACTCGACCGTAAGCGTGTTCATCGTCTCGGAAACGACCCGTCCCTCGATCGATTCGAGGGATGGGTTCGTCGCCGAGGCGACTCGCACGCGGAGACCGGCGAGTTCGTGTTTCGTTATCGTCTCGGGTGTTAGTGGCATGGTTATGAGGTGTGTGCGATTATTCGTCGTCGTCCGACGCGTCGCCTTCCTCTTGCTGAATCGTCTTGATTCGAGCGATGGTTCGACGGAGTTCCTTGATGCGACCCGGATTCTCCGGGGCACCACCGGCCGCCTTGACTGCCTTCGCGTTGAGCAGTTCCGTCTCGATCTCTTCGAGTTCGGAACCGCGCTCTGCGGGCGTCATGTCGCGAATCTCTTCGGTGTGAAGGATGGCCATTATTCCTCAGCCTCCTCCTCGGCTTCGTCATCTTCTTGCGGTTCGTCACCGTCTTCTTGCGGGCTTTGCCCGCTCGAATGGTCCGCGGAACCGTGTTCCGCGCTACTCGAACTTTCCGAGGAGTCTTGCTCCTCGCCTTCCATCTCTTCGAGGAGTTCCTCGGCTTCGGCTTCGACTTCCTCTTCGAGCTCGTCGAGTTCCTCCTCGACGGACTCGGTTTCGGACTCGTCAGCTTCCGCTTCGGACTCGTCGTCGATGACTTCCTCGACGACTTCCTCGTCGACCTCGGTCTCGCCGGGTTCCGGCGATTCCTCGTCCTCGTCGGCGCGAAGCTCTTCGAGCTCCTCGCCGCTCGGCTCTTCGATGAGGTCCGCGGCCTCGTTGGCCTCGACCGCTTCCGGAACGAGCTCCTCGGGGCTTGCCCCCTCCTCGATCTGGAAGTCGTCGGGGAGGTCCGCTCCCGGCGGGATGATCTTCACGTCGACACCGATGGTGCCGAGTTTCATCACCGCGACGCCTTGACCGTGATCGACGATGGTCTGTGCGGGTTCACCGTTGTGCTTGATGTAGCCACGGTTGAACTTCTCCACGCGCGAGCGTGCGCCAGTGACCTTGCCGGACAGGACGATCTCGGCGCCGAGTGCGCCGGAGTCCATGATTCGGTCGATGGTCGTGTGACCTGCCTTCCGGAAGTACCAACCGCGTTCGAGCGCGTTGGCGAGCCGGTCGGCGACGATACGAGCGTTCAGATCCGGTTCGTCGACCTCTTGAACGTCGATCTGCGGGTCGTCGAGGTTGAACCGCTCACCGAGCTCTCGGGTGATCTTCCGGATGTTCTTCCCGCCCTTTCCGATGACCATACCGGGTTTTTCCGCCTTGAGGACGATCTGGGTCCCCATCGGCGTCTTGGCGACATCCATGCCGCCGTACCCTGCGCGGCCGAGTTCTTCCGCGAAGAACTCGTCTATCTGTGACCGCTGTAGGCCGTCCTGAATGAACTGATGTTCGTCTGCCATTAGTTGTCGACCTCCTCAAGGATGAGTTCGACGTCGACCTCGGGCGTGTTCCACGCGCTTGCGCGGCCGAACGCACGGGGTTTTCGACCCTGCACTTCGCCGACCTTGTGGGCGGCGACGTGCTTGATCTTCATCGATTCGCCGTCGAATCCTTGGGCGTCCGCATTGCTCACGACGTTGTCGAGTAGCGTGATGAACGCCTCGCTCGCCTTCTCCGGGTAGCGACCTGCGTCCCAGCCGTCGATGTCCGAACGGTGACCGACGCCGCTGTTGTGCTGCTTAAACGGCACCGATCGCTCTTCGTTCACGACCTGCTGGAGGTACGCTTTCGCGTCCCTGGCGGTTTTGCCCTTGATCTCTCGGGCAATCGCCTTGCTGTGCTTGTGGCTCATGTGCTGATCCCGAAGCATCCCCTTGGCGGTGGTGTCCGGGTCGGCATCGATGCTGTAGCTGATTCCCATGGTTTATTTGAGTGGTACGAACTTCGAGGAACGGGTCGCACCGATTCCCGCCTGTCCGTGTTCGACCGATGTGCGGGTCAGCTGGAACTCGCCGAGATAGTGGCCCAACATTTCCGGCTCGATTCGCACGCGCTCGAAGTCGCTGCCGTTGTAGACGGCGAACGTCTTGTTCACGAACGATGGGAGCACGGGCATGTCGCGCAGGTGCGTCCGAATCGGGCTGTTCGCCGATTCTTCCTCGGTTTTGTCCTGGGCCTTGTCGAGCAGTTTCTCCTGTTCGACGGTCAACCCGCGAAGGATGCTTCGCCGCATTCGTGCGGGCAACAGTTCCGCGACTTCCTCAAGACTCATGTCCTGCAGTTCGTCGAGGTCGTAGCCGCGATAGGTGAACTCACCCTCGCGTCCTGTTCGGTATTCGTTTCCGCTCATTTGTTACCTCCACGTCCAGTTCGCTTGGACGCGATGTCCCCGACCTTTCGTCCCGGCGGAGCGTCTCGGGAGACACTCTTCGGGCGTCCGGGGTGCTGGCGGCCACCGCCACCGAACGGGTGGTCGACGGCGTTCATCGCCACACCACGCACGTTCGGCCACTTCGTACCGCGAGCCTTCATTTTGTGATATTTGTTACCGGCTTTGACCATCGGTTTCTCCGTCCGTCCGCCACCGGCGACGACGCCGATGGTGGCACGGCACTGGGGCGAGAGTCGTCGGACTTCGCCGCTCGGGAGTTCCACGACAGCAGCCTCTCGGTCGTGCGTGATGAGGTTCGCGCCGACGCCGGATGCGCGGGCGAACTTGCCGCCGTCACCGGGCTGGCGCTCGACGTTGCACACCGGAACCCCTTCCGGGATTTCGGCGAGCGGGAGCGTGTTGCCCGGCTTGATTTCGGCGGAAACGCCGACCTGAATCTCTTCGCCAACGCCGACGCCTTCGGGTGCGAGGACGAGTCGCTGGTCGCCGTCCTCGAACTCGATGGCCGCGACGGGGGCACTGCGGGCGGGGTCGTGTTCGATACCCACGACCGTCCCGGTGACCAAGTCGCTGTCCTCGGCGTTCTTGTGGCTCAGTTCTGCTTTGTATCGGTGCGACGGTGCGCGGAAGGTCGGTCCACCGCGTCCACGTCGCTGTCCCTGAATCCTTCGTCCCATTATCAGAACACCCCGATTCGGGAGGCGACGTCCTGTGCGTCGTCGTCGTCCGACAACGAGACGGTCGCCTTCTTCTTCCCTTTCATGGTGACTTGGGTGTTGATCTTCTCGATGGTGACATCGTAGCGGTCCTCGATTTCGTCGCGGATTTCGGGTTTTGTCGCGTCGAGCGACACGATGAACTGGAGCTTGTTCTCGAAGTCCATCTCGTTCATCGCTTTCTCCGTAACCCACGGGTATTCGACGACGCTCATCGGTCAGCCACCTCTTCAAGTGCGCTTTCGGTCCAGACGGTCAGTCGTCCTGCCTGCGTACCGGGGGCGAGGTCTTCCGTGTTGACCTCGCGCGCCGTCGCAACGTCGGCACCGGCGAGGTTTCGCGCTGCGCGCGACGGCTCCTCACTGGTGACGAAGAGGATCGACTTGGGCGTCTTGTACTTGCGGCCACGGGTCGTCCCACGGCCGGCGCGAACCTTCTTGTTGTCCTCCGCGCGTGCGATGTCGGCGTCGATGCCGACGGCTTCGAGGAAGGAAACGACCTCCTGAGTCTTCACGAGGTCTTCGAAGTCGTCGCTTACGACGAGGGGGAGTTCCGTATCCTCGTCGAAGCGGTGTCCGCGCTCCGAGACGCGTTCGGCGTCCGTCGTCGCCGCGATGGCGCTTCGGACGGCCAATTTACGCTCCTTCTTGTTGATCGAGCGGGAGCGGTCCTTCTCCGCTTTCGGCGGGTGTGCGACACGTCCACCCACGGTGAACGGAACGCGAGCACCTCGTCCGTTGGTTCGCGGGACGTGGGCCATACCGCGGCCACTGCCCGGCGACTCGGCGGAGGTACGCATCCCGGCGTGGGGGTCGGTACCGTAGTCCTGTTTCCGGTTTGCCTGTGCGGCGAGCACTGCTCGCTTGATGAGGTCGGTGCGGACGGTCGTTTCGAACACGTCCGGTAGGTCGACCGTATCAGCGTCCTCGCCATTCAGGTTACGTACTGTTGCCTGCATGGGTTATCCCTGGTTGGACTCCGTACTTACGTAGCGCACCTCGGGGTCGAGGCGCGGTTGGTCGGTCGGTCGAACGGCAGGGCGGAAGCGCACGAGGCGCTTGTTCGGGCCCGGCACCGAACCCTTGATGAGCGCGTACGGACCATCGACCTCGCCGTAGTTGACGAAGCCACCGTCGACGGAGGCTTCATCGTCGTCGCCGAGGGAGATGAGGCGCTTGTTGAGTTCGGTACGCTGGTGGTAGCCCATCTGACCCAGCTGCGGAACCGTCGAGCGAACGCGCGACGGATTCCACGGGCCGAGGTTACCGATGCGGCGTCTCCAGCCTTGGCGGGCGTGTTTGCCCTTCCGCTTCTGGACGCCCCATCGCTTGACGGGACCCTGCGTTCCTTTTCCTTTCGTGACGCCGCTGGTGTCGAGGTACTCGCCTGCGCGGAACACGTCAGTGATGTCGTGTTCCCCGCCGTCTTCGAGTAGTTCGAGGGCGAAATCGGCGCGCTCGTCGAGGGAGCCGCCGCCGATCCGCGTTTCCATGACGTCCGGTCGTTTCTTCGGTACGTTCTTGAGGTCGCTGGGAACGGTGTGTGTGATGACCCGGAGGTCAGCCACGTCGCCTGCCTCGATGGCCGCGCGGAGGTCCTCCTCCGCGGCGTCGGCGTCGTGGTTCTCCGGAACGTTGAGCGTGCGGCCGAGTTCGTCGTGGAACTCGGTACCCCACACTTCCGTCAGTGGTTTCTTCCCATACGGCGTGTCTTCGTAGGCTCGAAGAGCGACGGCGCGCATTGGGGGCGTCTCGACGATGGTGACCGGTACGGTCTCCTCCATCCCTTCGCGGGGGGAGTTTGCCTCGTCGTTGACCATCACCACATGGGTCATTCCAGCCTTGTAACCCGCGAATCCCTGCAGCGACGGCTGACCGTCACTGTCGGGCCACGAGTTGAAGCGCGGAACTTCGCTCGTCGCGCGCTTTCGGGGGCCGAAGCCCAGCGAACCTTTGCGTGGTCTGCTTGTTTCTGGCATCGTATCACTCGATGTTGAGGGTAAGGCAGCCGAGGGAGGCGAACATCGCTTCTTCAGTTCGCACGACCCCGCTGCCTTGGTTTGGAACCGTATTTAGCCAGAGGTCGAACCGGGCTAGGACGCCGGATTCGACCGTGGAGATTCCTTCGGGTTCTACCCCGAACATCTCCGGCAGTCCTCGACCCGGCGAACCAAAGGCGACGGTCATTCCGTCGCGGTTGGTTCGTCTGACGACTTCGTCGAGTCGTCGAACGGAGAGCGGTTCTCCGTGACGCGACGTGCCGATTGTGACACCGGCGTCGTCGTGGTCGAGGGCCGCCGAGAGGTCCGTGCGCATCACTGTGAGCCCCGGAATGGGGGCATCCACGAGCTTCGCACGGACCGGTCTTCTCGAAGAGATCCTGACGGTAACGCGTTCCCCCTCGGCGACCGTCATGGAAGACGGTACGACGAGTGAGATCGGGTGTTGCAGTCCGCAATTGACCCGAACGCGCCCTTCAGGTCCGACCTCGGTCACGATTCCCTGTCTTAACGACCCCGAACCCTCCGATTCGGAGCCGGTCTGTGATGGGG
>NZ_JBAWAC010000326.1:0-2695 GCF_049589095.1 Haladaptatus sp.
AGCGCGATGGACGACATCGGACGGAGCGACTGGTTGCCGAACAAACCCCGGTGGTGATAGCGTGCCAGCAAATTTGCGAGGACGTGCGAGCAGGCAGGACGTGGCCATCGCGGTGGCAGCCGCCGCCAACAAGGGTGGTTCGATTCTGATGGGAACGGTCATGGCCATCTACATCGGCCGCGTGGGGTCACCTCTCGCCGTCAGCCTCGTGACGGCGACCTACTTTCTTGGTTTGATGGTGTTCTCACCGGTCTGGGGCGCTATCGCGGACGTGACTGGTCGCCGACGAACAGTGTTGGTGCTCTCGGCGGCGCTCGCGGCCGTCGCAATACTCCCGCTGGCGTTCATCGGTGGTATCGCCGTATCGCTCGGTCTCCGTACCCTGTTCGCCATATTTGCGGCCGGCTTTCTCCCCGTGATGCTGACGGTTGTGAGTGAACGGGGCGGCGATTCGGAGCGTGGCCGAGCGGTCGGGCTGTTCTCGAGCGCCGCCGCGGTCGGATTCATGCTCGGCCAGTTCACCTCCGGTGCACTCATCGAACTGTTCCCCCGTTCGACGGTCTACCTCCTGCTCGCCGGTTTCGCCGCCCTCGTCGCCGTGGCCTGTCTCGCCGTTGAGGACCCGACCCACGACCGGAACCGTGCGGTGACGTTCGACCGAATCGCACGGCACACGGTCAGTCGACTCGTCCCGACAACCGGTATGGACCACCTGCGAACGAACGGCCTGCAGTGGTTGTACGTCGCCTCCTTTCTCCGAAGTGTCACCGTCCTCGGGCTGACGAGCCTGCTTCCCATCTATCTCGTCTCGAACGTGGGAGTCTCCCCGTTCGTGATGGGTGTCCTCCTCGCTATCAACCCGGCCGTCCAAATGGTCGGGATGTACACGATGGGCCTCCTCTCCGACCGGGTCGGCCGAAAGCGCCTCATCATCACCGGTCTCGTTGGAAGCGGCGGCTACACGCTCCTGCTCGGTCTCACGTCGATACCGGACACGCTGATGGGGAAGTCGCTCGTCGCCGGACTCGGCCTGTTCTGTCTCGGTACTTCATTTTCAGCGCTCCAAACGGGCATCATCTCCTTCATCGGAGACGTAGCCCCGACCGACCGCGAATCCGAACTCATCGGTCTCCGATCGACGGCACGCGGGTTCGGCGGGGTCGTTGCGCCGCCGCTATTCGGGGTCGCCGTGATGCTGATGGGATTCCAGACGACGTTTCTCTGCGCGACCCTCCTCTCGTGGGTGGGTGCGGCGCTGGTGATACGATTCGTCTCCGAGAGTCATACGCCGACCGGATCGAGGGGAGTACCGGCTGTCGAGTAGCCGTCGGTCGGGCTCCCGTGAAGAAGGAATGCGATGGGATTTGTACGGCGTCGGAACAGTTATCCCGTTCTCGTGAAACGAATCTGTTGTAATGGAACAAACGATACTGGTACTGAAGTCCGGAATTCACGGAATACCCATCGAGGAGTACGCGGCGGCGATTAGCGAGCGAGTACCGGACGCCGACGTCGAGTTGGCACGAACACGCACCGAGGAACTCGAAAAGATACCCGAGGCGACGGTCGTTACGAGCAAGCGAATCGACGACGAACTGCTGGCGAACGCGAAAAACATGCGGCTGTTCGCCTGCTACTCCGCCGGGTACGAACACCTTCCCCTCGCGGAACTCGAATCGCGCTGCGTCGCGGTGACGAATGGGTCCGGAATCCACGCGCCGAACATGGCCGAACAGGTCATCGGCAACCTGCTCGTGTTTACGCGCCGCCTCGACGAAGGATGGCGTCGGCAGCAGAACCGTCGATGGGAGCATTTCCAAGCCCACGAACTCGAAGGGGCAACCGTCACCGTCGTCGGCCTCGGAGCCATTGGGCAGGCAATCGTCGAGCGACTGAAACCGTTCGGAGTCGAGACCATCGGCGTACGATACACCCCAGCAAAGGGCGGTCCGACAGACGAGGTGGTCGGCTTCGACGGACCCGAGTTCGAGTCGGCGCTTGCACGGAGCGACTACGTCGTTCTCGCGTGCCCGCTCTCGGAAACGACGGAAGGACTCATCGGTGCGGAGGAGTTTGATACGCTCGACCCGAATGCCGTCGTCGTCAACGTCGCTCGTGGGCCGGTCGTCGATACCGACGCGCTGGTCGATGCCGTCCGGAGTAACCAACTTCGCGGCACGGCGCTGGACGTGACCGACCCCGAACCGCTTCCCGAGGACCACCCGTTGTGGAACTTCGAGAATGTTCACATCACCCCCCACATGGCGGGACACACCCCGAAGTACTACGAGCGGTGTGCCGACATTCTCGCACGGAACCTAAGCCATGTGGATGAAACCGGGGAATTCCACGAGTTGGAAAATCAGGTTGCGGGACCGGAGTAGGACGAGACCATAACGGGATTTTACTCTTCGTACACGGAACGAAGCGCGGCGAGACGCTCGTCACGACGGCGTGTCACCGCGTCCGCGGTTTCGTCGTACTCGTGGAACCCCGCGCCATCGGCGATTCCGCCGCGTCCACGGTCGAGGTAGTCGTCGAAGAGGACGTTCGGTTCCTCGTCGTCACAGAGGTCGGGATACAGTTCGGCTGTGACCGTTCGAAAGAGGTATAGACCCGCGATGTCCATCGTCTCGAACGGCCCGACGACCGCGGTTCGGCGGGCGTAGCCGTCGCGGACGGCGGTGTCGATGTC
>NZ_JBAWAC010000327.1:0-4101 GCF_049589095.1 Haladaptatus sp.
AGCAGATCCAACTCCTCGTCCAACCCTTCGGCGAAGATACCGTCCTTCCGGGCTTGTTCGGGAAGCGGATTCAGGTCGTCCGCGAGGTGGGTGACGAACACACCGAGCGCGCCCCTGTCGACGGTCAAACTCACGAGGCCGTGGAGGAGGTTCGCGGCGCTCCCCGGTTCGGTAATCGCTTCGAACTCGTCCACCAGCATGAGCGTCCGTCCGTCGTCCGTGAGCGGCGGAACGATGCTCCGGAGCGTGGATTCGAGCACCCCAGCGTTGAAACTGGCGTGGCGGCGGTGGAAGACAATGGCGTCGGAAATCGACACCTGCGCCCGCGATGCGGGGACGGGTAGGCCCATCTGTGCAAGCAAGCCGACTTGACACAGCGTTTCGAGTAGGGTCGTCTTCCCACCGCTGTTCGCGCCGGTCAGGACGGTCACGCGGTCGCCTTTCGGCGGTCCCGCGACGGCGTGGTCGCCGATGCCGTAGGTGATGGGCTGGACGTCGCCGCTCCCCGTGGCGAGAAAGAGGTTCCGTGCACCCTCGACGGCGAACCCGGAGTCCACGAACTCCGGACGCGTGAGGTCGAACGCGGCGGCGAAGCGGGCGAGCGACAGCGAAACCGCGAGGTCGCTCACGGCCGAAGCGGCGGCATCGATGGCATCACGGGCGGTTTCGATGTCGGTTTCAAGTCGCTCGACCACCGAGGATTCCCGTTCTTCGGCCGCAGCACGGCTTTCGGCGACGAGTTCGCGGAGCGACCCGCCGACGAAGTCGGTGGCGTCGGTCGCCTCGCCCACCGTCGCGTCACGGATTCGCTGCGGTTCGATGCCGGTCTCGCGGGCGACGTACTCGACGTAGCTCTCGCGGAACTCATCTGGATTTCGAACGTCACCGGACTGGACGGCTTCGAGCACGTCCAAGGATCCGCTTTCGAGTCGTTCGGCCGCCGCGAGCGTCTCCCGGAGGCGGTCGAGTTCCTCGTCAGCACCCTCTGCGACCGATCCATCGTCGAGTTTCCCGAGGGCACTGTCCGCGACTTCGAGGTCGTCCGGGTCGATTCCGGCGACGGTGGCAAACGCGCCGTCATCGACGCCGGTTCGTTGGAGCGCCCGCGCCGTCTCGACGGCGGTTCGCTCGCTGCCGTCGTAGGCGTCGAACGCATCGAGGACGGTTTCCCGCGTCTCGTCGTCCAGTTCATCCCACGATTCCACAGCCGCCATCACGGAGTCGAGTCGTTCCTCCGCCTTCTCCCGGGATCGAACCGGGGTGAAGACGCGAATTCGGTCGCCCGCGTCGGGTGTCACGGCATAGTCGCTGGCGAGGTCGAGCAGTGACTTGTACACCGAACGAGCATCTCGCGTCGCGAGAACGTCCATCCCCTCGCCGCCGTTGGCCTGCCGGAGGATACGTGTCGCCCGTCCTCGGGGCAGCCCCGCCTTCGTCAGTGCGCGAACGTCGCTCGATTCGATTGCGTGAATCGCTCGTTCGACGCCGAGTTCCGATGCGAGCAACTCGCTCGTCTTCGGCCCGACGCCCCAGTAATCCTCCAGCCTCATACCTGTCGGCTGACACGGACGGGTATTAATCATTCCCGTTTGACCGAAAGGTAGAGATAGCTCGGCAGTATTAATATTCCCATGTCCCTCCATGAATCATACCCGGACACGCCACAAATCGTCTACGTTGGTCAGAGCGGACGAGTTGGACTACAGGGAGCCACGGAGCGGCGAACGAGTGCCACGAAGGTGCTCGACCGACTCGATATCGCCGACTGCGTGGTCTGTGAGCAGTCACCGCCGAAATGCGACGCGGTGGCTGTGTTGGAGGAAGTACGCGAACGCGACACGGAGTTGCCGTTCTTCATCGTCACCGACGACGACCGGACGATAACGAGGGCGCTTTCGGCAGGGGTTACCGACTGTGTCAGTCCCGACAGTCCCGAGTTACTCACACACAGGGTCGAGCGCGCCATCGACGACTACCGAACCGGACAGGAGTTGGAACAGGCAACGGCGATACTCGGTGGGTTGGCTGATGCCGTCGTAACGATAGACGAGGAGGGACGTATCCGCTACGCCAACGACGGTCTCGAACGCGTTCTCGGGTACGACCCGACCAAAATACTCGGGAGACAGTTGACGACGGCGATCCCGTCAGTCCTCCGGTCGACACATCGGAAATCGTTCGATCGATACGTCGAAACCGGAGAGCGACAACTCGACTGGGAGCACGTCGAAACGATAGCACGGCACCGTGATGGCCACGAAGTTCCGGTACTGCTCTCGTTTCACAACGGCATGTGTGGCGGTGACGAGTTGATAACCGGCATCATCCGCGACGTATCGGAGCGAAAAGCAGTGGAGACGGAACTCGAAGCGTCACGGGAACGCTATCGGCGGTTGGTCGCCGCGAGTCCGGAGGCAGTTCTCGTCGCCGATGCTGAGACGGGTATCATCGTGGACGCCAATGGGGCGGCGGAGGAGTTGCTCGGACGCCCTCGGAACGAGATTTGTGGGATGCATCAGTCGGAGATTCATCCAGTAGAGCGACGGGAGCAGTATCGGAAAATTTTCGAGAATCACGCGGAGGCGGAGGGAATAATACGGAACGTGGATCACCCTTCGGTCGTTCGCCCCGACGGCGAGGAGGTGCCGGTCGAGATCAGCGCGAACGTTTCGGAAGTCGGCGACCAACGGCTCGTCAACGCCATCTTCAAGGATATCTCGGAGCGGAAGGATCGCGAACGAACGCTCGAACATCTGCGCTCCGCGACGCGTCGGCTCATGACGGCGGAGACGAAGACGGACATCTGTGAGATCGCGGTGAAAGCCGCCGGGGATAAACTCGACCTTCCCCTCTCAATACTCCACCTCACAAACGAGGGAGGCGACGAGCTCGTTCCCGCTGCGATGACGGAGACGACCGAGACGCTACTGGACGAAATTCCACGTTTCGGGGAGAACGATGATCCGGTGTGGTCGGCGTTCGAATCGGGTGAAGCGGTCATGTTCGATGGGTCGGACGACGGTCTCGAAGTATGCGAGGAAGGAATGGAAGTCGAACAGGGGATCGTGATTCCGTTGGGGGCTCACGGTGTCTTTCTGCTCGGTTCCCCTTCCACGGGACGGTTCGACGAATACGTCCGCGATTTCGCCGAGATTTTGGCGACGAACGTCCAGTCGGCGCTCGACCGGGCGGAGCGCGAGGAAACGTTGGCGACACAGCGAGCCGAACTGGTCGAACTGAACCGAATCAACGAAGTCATTCGGGACGTGGATCGAACGCTGGTGCAGGCCACGAGTCGCGAGGAAATCGAGGAGACGGTCGTGGGGCGGTTGGCGTCGGCCGGACCGTACGAGTTCGCGTGGATCGGTGAGTACGAGATGGGAGTCGAAACCGTCAGAGCAGTGGCGAACGCGGGGGATACTACCTACTACGAATCGGCCGACAAGGAGGCAGGCCAGCGGAACTGTCCGGTCGCCAAAGCACTGCGATCCGGGCAGACGGTGGTGGTCGAGGACGTACCGACCGATCCGGCGTTCGAATCGTGGGTAACGGAAGCGCTCGACGGCGACTACCAATCGTTGGCGGCGCTTCCGATTCGGTACGACGAAACCCAATACGGCGTCCTCGTCGTTCACGCCGACCGGGAAGGGGCGTTCGATAGCCGCGAACAGTCGGTGCTCGTCGAACTCGGCGAAACTATCGGGATGGCTATCGCCGCGATGGAGAGCCGAAAGGCGCTCGTCTCCGACTGCGTGGTGGAAGTCGAGATGGAAGCGCTGGAGGCCGACCACTATCTCATCGATATTCCGCAGAAGCTCGGGTGTACGTTCGTCTTGCATGGAACGACTATCTCGCCGACCGGCGAAATCCTCTGTTTCGTTACGGCATCCGGTGCGCCACCGGAGGTCATCCGTGAGCGAACCGAGCAGTACGACGGGGTAACGGACACGCGAGTCGTGCACGAGCGCGAGGACGAGTGCATATTCGAAGTCAGCTACGACGGCCCATCGTTCGTCAAGGCGCTCGTGGACAGGGGGGCGACACTCGGATACGTCGAAGCGGGGCCGGAGAAGGCCCGCGGAACCATCGAACTACCGAGGG
>NZ_JBAWAC010000328.1:0-3516 GCF_049589095.1 Haladaptatus sp.
AACATCCGCTCGAACACCTCGAAATCGCCAACACGCTCGCCGGGCATCGGCCGATGGTCAACCCGCCTTCGGCCGTGCTGACGGCGATTCACAAGTACGCGACAGCGGTTCGACTCGCCAACCACGGCGTGAGAACGCCGGATTCGTATCTGGGATTGTCCGCCGCCACGTTTGCCGAGGGGAGTCGGTACGTCGGCGGATCGATGCTCCAAAAGGCCGGTATCGGGACCCACGGAGACGCGGCGTGGAAGGTGGCGCGAAACGAGCGACCGACGCCGGTCGTCGGTCACAGGCACACGTTCTTACAGCGATTTCTGGATCAACAGGGCAAACAGTCCGACGTGCGGGTGTACGTCGTCGGCGACGAGGTCGTCGGCGCGATGCGGCGGTTGGCCCCGAACGGCGACTGGCGGACGAACGTCGCGCGTGGCGGCACCCCGGAGGACGTGACGGACGAACTCCCGAAGGAAGTGGGGTCCATCGCTCTCGACGCGACACACGCCCTCGGTCTCGACGTGGCGGGCGTGGACGTGATGGAGTGGCGCGGGGACTGGTACGTCCTCGAAATAAACCCGACGGCGGGGTTCACCGGCCTGTTCGATGCGACCGGCACGAGCGCGGCCCCGTACATCGCCCGTTATGCGATCGAACGGGCCGGTGGTGAGGTTCCCCCCGGACAGGTCGGAGAGATCGCACAGTCGCTGGATGACTCGGTTCCCGCTTGTAAACCACGTCGGTCGGACGGGACGAACCGCCACCGAACCGTCGGCTACACGGAACGGGTGGTCGTCAACGGAATGCGGACGTCGGAATCGATCGTCGCCAAGGCCGACACTGGTGCGACCCGGACGAGCATCGGTATCGACCTCGCGTCGGCGGTCGGCGCGGGTCCCATCAAGAGCAGCGCCGCCGTGAAGTTCGGCAGCGGGAAGGCGAGCAAGACGCGACCGCTGGTGGACGTGGACATCGGCATCGGTGGAGGGTGGCATCGGGTGACGGCCAGCGTGGAGGACCGAAGCCACATGCGTCATCCACTCATCCTCGGACGGGACGTGCTCTCGGACTATCGCATCGACATCCGTCGTCGGGCGGGCGAGGAGTAGGGAAACGGCCAAAGGAAGTTTCCGTTCACTCTCCGCAGGCACGAACGATGCCAGAGATGCCAGACACGGGCACGGCGACCATCGTCTACGACGACCCGGAGGGAGAGGTAATCGAACGAGAAGCCGAGAACGACGACATCGTCTACTTCGACGACCACTGGCTGATCAAGGTCGGGGTCAACGACGAGGGCGACGACATGGTCCGACGCGTTCCACGAGAACGCGTCCACTACGTCGAACGCTCCATCGACGAACTCGAAAAGAAGGTCGAAAGCGCGGTCGAGAAGGCGAAAGAGCAGTTCGGCTGGTCGGTGTAATCGCCGATTCGGGTGCCATCACAACTATTCGTACCGCCGCTGTGAGCCTACTCCATGGCTTCGAACGCAACGAACGGGTTCGTGGGTGGATTGTTCAGTACCGTCGTCATGACGGCGTTCCGTGAGTCGATTTCGTTGTCGTATCCGCCGACGGCCGAGTTTTGCGCGAAGTTCCTCGGCGGCGAACCGAACGACCATCCCGTGGGCGCAATCGCACTCCACCTCCTGTACGGCGGATTCGCCGGTAGCCTCTTCGCCGTCGCGTTTGGAGAGGGATCGAACTCGGCACTCGACACCGAGACGGAGGGAATAATCGGCGGTCTCGGCTACGGCCTACTGCTCTCCCTTTTCGGGGAACGGGTCATGCTCGGTCGACTGTTGGACATGGCTCTCGAAGAGGACGAATCCATGATTTTCCACGCCGGACACGCGATGTACGGCGTCGCGCTCGGCGCGTGGGTCGGTTCGCGGTCGTAACTACTCGCCGGTCAGCGCCTCGCTCGCGGGCGAGAACGAGATCGTCGATCCCAATCCTTCCTCGCAGGCTTTCTGGTAGAGCATGTACGCCGAAGCGACGGTTTCGATGCCCGTTCCGCCGCTGTCGAAGACGGTGATCTCCTCGGCCGACTCGCGGCCCGGTTTCTCGCCCGCGACCACCTCACCGAGTTCGGCGTGGATGTCCGCTTCCGTCACGTCGCCCGACTCCATCGCCAGGAGGAACGACCCCGCGTCCGACGTCGCGCGCTCCCGCAGGTCGGGGACGTACGTCGCACGCGCGATCGTCGTCGCGTCGAGTTCGCGCTTTTTCGGGTGATACTGACCCATCGCGGTGACGTGTGCACCGTCCTTGAGCAGGTCACCGTCGAACACCGGTTCGCTGGCCGTCGTCGCGGTGATGACGATATCGGCGTCCTCGACGGCCGCGGCACTGCTGGCGACGGCGGCGACCGAGGCGTCGTAAGCTTCGTTCATCTCGCCCGCGAACGACTCCCGGTTCTCTTTCGTCGGCGAGTAGACCCAGACGGTTTCGATGTCCCGGACCGTCATCGCCGCTTTCAGTTGTCCGCGTGCCTGTGCGCCGGTACCGATGAGCGCGAGCGAGGTTGCGTCCTCGCGCGCGAGTGCGTCAAGTCCGACCGCACCCGCCGCACCGGTTTTGAACGGATTCATGCTCGCGCCGTCGATGAGCGCGAGGGGTTCACCGGTTTCGGCGTCGAAAAGCGGCGTCATGAACCACGCATCGCCCGCGCCGAACCCGGCGGGATACATGTAGCCGCCCATCGCGCCCGTTTCTGGGAGAATCGCGGAGTAACTCGTCAGCATCCCCGCCGGTTCGTCGTTCACCAGCGTCGTCCGGGGTTTCGCGGGCGCTCCCAGTCCTCGCTGACGATAGCCGTCACGTACGGCATCGACGAACTCGTCGATTTCTGCCAGTCCAGCGACGTCGTCGCTCGTCAAAAACAGCGTCTCGGTCATGGCTGGACGAACGGAAGCCAGCGACAAAACCGTTGAGGAACGGAAACGGTAGCTGTCGGGAATGAAGGGTGAAAATGAACTGCGAACGTGAAACGAGTGGAGAAAGGAGATGGAAAAGAGGGACGAAAATTACTCAGCGGAATTGACTGGCGCGGATGACTGGGGGTTCGGGGCAGACGCTTCATCGACGGGGCCGTTTACGAACAGTGCGTGTCCGATGAGGAGTACGGAAACGAACGCTCCAAGGGGTACAGCGGTCGTTAGCGCGAGTCCAGCGATGCTGAACGCTCCGGTTACACCGACCAATGCGAGTGGGATCAGGCCAAGAATGAGGTCATAGTATCCAGTCATAATGTATTCAATAATATGCGGTGTAGGTATATAACTGTTTCCCATAGGCGAAGCAGCTGATTCCTGTATGGATTGAGAATGCTCTAAGGAATATACCGATTGCATTGTTATAACTTATGGAGATGTAACTGAGATACAGGGCCCCAAGGTCGAGAATTCTTCACTCTCAGTGGGGTGAGAAATGCCCAGGAGTAATTTATTTTGCTGCAAAATCATGTTAACTATGCACATGATAGGGGTTGTCTGAATTTTTCGAGGAAGAATTACCA
>NZ_JBAWAC010000329.1:0-4190 GCF_049589095.1 Haladaptatus sp.
CCGGTGATGTCGTACATTTCAGATATCACGCAGTTCGGTTCGGCTTTCTCGCCAGCGTTCCGCTATCCTTACAACGGTTCCGGCAGCACTTGCCATCATGCGTTCGCTTTCCGACATCGACAGTATCGGCGTAGTTGGCGCGGGGACGATGGGCAGCGGTATCGCGCAGGTCGCCGCCACGAACGGCTACGACGTGGTTATGCGCGACATCAAGGACGAGTTCGTCCAGCACGGGTTCGACACCATCGAGGGAAGTCTCGACCGATTCGTGGGCAAGGAGAAGATGAGCCAAGAGGAAGCCGAGGCGGCCGTCGACCGGATCACGGGCACGACGGACCTCGAAGACCTCGCGGACTGTGACTTCGTCGTCGAGGCCGCCGTCGAGAACATGGAGATCAAACAGGACATCTTCGCCGACCTGGACGAGGTGCTCCCCGAGGACGTCGTGCTGGCCACCAACACCAGCACGCTCTCGATTACGACCATCGCCAGCGTGACCGAGCGAGAGGACGAGATAGTCGGCCTCCACTTCATGAACCCCGTCCCCATCATGAAGGGCGTCGAACTCGTCGTCGGCGAGAAGACGGACGAGGACGTCGTCACGCTCGCCCACGACCTCGCGGAGGACCTCGGCAAGGAGACGTGGGAGTCCGACGACAAACCCGGCTTCGTCACCAACCGCATCCTCATGCCGTGGATCAACGAGGGCATCCGCGCCTACGACGAAGGCGTCGCCAGCAAGGAAGACATCGACAAGGGAATGACGCTCGGAACGAACGTCCCGATGGGACCGCTCACGCTCGCCGACCACATCGGACTGGACATCTGTCTCGACGCCAGCGAAACCCTCTTCGAGGAACTCGGCGACCGATACAAGCCAGCCTACCTGCTCAAGCGCAAAGTCGATGCGGGTGACCTGGGCAAGAAGACAGGCAAGGGCTTCTACGAGTACTGAAAAAACAGCGGGACCGCCGTTATCAGTCCTTTCGGGTCGCGTTCTTCGGCGGTGCGAACGTTCCCTCGGGTAGTTTCTGATTCACGGCGAGGTCACGATAGGTGGAGACGACCGTTCCGTTGTGAATCACGGTTGCGTTCTTCGATTTCTGGTGACCCGATTCGAACCCGTTTTTGATCTGGTCGAGCGTCTGGTCGAACGGTAGCGGATAGTTCGTTTTGCTCTTGACGAGTGCACCGGTTTGAGCGTCTATCCAGAACGTCGAGTTGTACCACGATGCTCTCTCGGAGTTCTTCTGCGGATTGTCGAACTCGATGACGTACACCTCGTGGCCGAGTACGTGCGTTTTCCCGTGGTACGTGAGCGCGTCGTGGTCGAACGCGGCTTCGAACTCGTGTTTGGCCTCGTAGACGCCGCTGATGTAGTAGTGTGCGGGGCCGTCGCGCCGGTCACTCACGTCGTACGTGTTCGTCGCGCTGTCGTACGCTATCGTGCTCGTGTGGTTTTCGATGATGATCCTGTTCCTGGTCGGGTGGAGGTATTCCAGTCGCAGAAGCTTCGTCCCGTCCGCGTACCGCTCCGAGCGATCGACTTTCTTCGTTCGAGTGTACGTACTGCCGTTCGGCAGGTGGTAGATCCGTTTCTCCACTTCGACAGCGTGGTACGTGCTGATGTTCTCCTGCTTCGCGCGGATGTCGTTCACGACCTCGTGAGCTTTCGCGTCGCTGAACGTCGTGGTCGGTGCCCGTTGTGTCGTGTTCGTATCGGTCGTTGCAGTCGTCGTCTGGGAAGTCGTTTCGACACCGGCACCGGCGTCGTCATCGGGCAACTGTCCGACACAACCGCTGACGGTTGCCAGCACCAGACAAACGGTGAGGAGGAGCGGTAATCGTGACCGCATCAGCGCTCACCGCCGATCGTCTTTTCTATCGTATGATGCAGCGTCGTTCGAGGGACAGTTCGTTCGATCCGTGTTGGGTGGGGATCCTTCATTATTACCAATGTCATAAATTCAGCATAAAAATGAATAACCTCCTCCAATCATTTTCACATTCCGGGAATGGCTCTCACCTCCGCTATTACGCGGCTCTAGCGCCACAGTATCAAACTCACCAACGTCTCCGAATTTCTTTAGGCCTGCCTAAAAATCGCAACAGTTATTTTGTTTTAGGTGGGCCTAAAATTGTGGCACGAGACACTCAAGCGGGGCGGTGGTGTCCGACACGTCGGCGGTTTCTCGGAGTCGGCTCCGGCGTCGCCGCCACCTGCCTCCTCGCTGGCTGTACCGGCAGTAACGACGGAAACGAGGGGTCGAAATCCGACGATCGGAGTTCCACGACCGCGACCGAGACGACCGATACCGAGACGGAAACGACGGATGCCGCGGACGGGAGCTATTCGGTGTCGATGTCTCCGATGGGAAAGGTGACGTTCGACGCCGTTCCGGAGGACATCTTCACCGTCCTCACCCACCATGCGGGGATGGCCGTTGCACTCGGCCACGGCGACGGCGTCAACTCACTCCACGCGCCGGAGTACTACGACACCGTGATGAACCTCTACTACGAGCGCCTCGACGGCGTCTCGGTGGACTGGTCGGATTGCTTCTCGTCGTGGGGCGCACCGAAAGAGGAACTGTACGAACTCGACAGCGACGTCCACCTCGCGGACCCGGCGGAGATGGTGTCGATGAAGAACTGGTCGCGCTCGGACGTGAACGAAATCGCCAAAAACGTCGGCCCGTGGTTCGGCAACAGTTACAGCGACGCCAACCGGAAGCCGCCGAAGGGTTGGCGTGACGACTACGAGTATTACTCCCTCTGGGACATCTTCGGCAAGGTCGCACAGGTGTTCCGCGAGGAAGCGCGCTACGAGGCGCTCGCGGTGGTTCACGCCGACCTCGTTTCGACCATCGAATCGAAGCTACCACCCGAGGACGAACGACCGACGGCAATCATGGTCACCGGTTCCGCGGACCTCTCCGATATTTGGGCCTACAAGCTGAACGCGCCCGGTTTCCTCAGCGCGCACATCCGTCCGCTCGGCGTAACGGACGCCTTCGGCAGCAAGGTTTCCTCGAACGACAAGGTGGATTTCGAGGCGATGCTGGAGGCGAACCCGGACGTGTTACTCGTACTCGGCGGCATGGCACCGGACCACGAGATGTCCAAGACTCGGGAGATACTCGAAAGCGACCCCGTCGCCTCGAACATCTCGGCGGTGAAGAAGGACCGCGTGTTCGTGCAGGGGATGTGCTATCAGGGTCCGCTCGTCAACCTCTTCCAACTGGAGATGACGGCCAAACAGCTGTACCCCGACGTGTTCGGCGAGTGGCCGAAGTTTTCCGAGAGCCAGCCGTATCCGAAGTTCGGAGCGGACGAAGAGCTGTTTGACAAACAACGGGTCGCGGACATCGTGACCGGACGGGCCGACGACGTCTGATCGGCGGAAGTCGTCGATCCGTCGCGTCGAACCGATAGGGAACTCCACAACCTCCCACTTCGCTTTTTCCCTACTGTAGATAGATTGATAGCAATTACCCTCCAATGGTTATTTCATGCCTTCCCTCTCCAGCGTCCGCCCGCAACGGAGCCACGTCTTTCCGTTTGCCGTGACGGCGTCCCCCCTCCTGTGGTTCGTGAACCGGGACGCGGAAATCTCCGGGGTGGCCTCCCGAACGGTCACACTCAGTGTCGCGTCCGTCGCCGTCGGCTATCTGCTCGCAATTCTCGTGGTTGCCGCGGTGAATCCCGACGATACCCGGTCGGGTATCGCTCGAACCCTGTTCTCCCCGTCGAACGAAACGCTCGCCGTGTTCGCCATCGTTTCGCTGTTGCTCGGCGGCTACGCAGTTACGGGATTCCCGTTTCTCCCCGGTGAAATCGACTTCGCAGTCCATCTCCTCGGCCTCACCCTCGGCTGGCCGATTATCGTCACCTACGTCGCGACCGTCGTCGTTGGAAACGCGTTCGGCGGACGGCCGCCGTTCACAATCGAAGCTGTCGCGGTCGGATTCGGCGTCGCCTGCACGACGGGATGGGTGTTCCTGCTGTCCGGATGGGTTACGGACGCCGTCGGTCGTCTTTCGGGTTCCGTCGGGATCCCTCGCTAAATCGAATTCGAAGACCGATGAAACGGCCTCTCGGAGATCGTCCGCCGCAGTTCGCCGAGCGTCTCGCGTTCGACGCCGCTGGAGAGGGACGCGATGAGGGAGTGCACCTCCTCGCGTGAAACC
>NZ_JBAWAC010000330.1:0-1850 GCF_049589095.1 Haladaptatus sp.
ACCGTGACATGTGAACCTTGGATTAGATAGTCCCGTGCGTGTAAGCAGTTACCATGCCGAAGTACGTCACGCTCGACGACACGTACGAAACGACCCGCGAGAACTTCTCGTGGGACCTGCCCGAGTCGTTCAACATCGCGGACGACCTGCTCCGGAAACACGACGACCCGAAAGGTTCCGTGGCGCTCTTTCAGGCCTACCCGGACGGGCGGCGGGAGACGTACACGTTCCACGACATCGACGTGCTGTCCAACCGTGTTGCGAACGCCCTCTCGAATCTCGGCGTCGGCTTCGGCGACCGGGTCGCGGTCGCCGTTCCCCAGAAACCGGCCAACCCCATCACCCATCTGGCGTGCTGGAAACTCGGCGCGATATCGATACCGCTGTCGGTGCTGTTCGGGTCCGAATCGCTCGGCTACCGACTCGACGACAGCGGCGCGATGGTCGCCGTCGTGGACGCATCGGTCCGACCGACGCTCGCGGACGTCAGGGACGACTGTCCCGACCTCGACCACGTCGTCGAGGTGGACGGCGACGCCGAGGGTGATGCAATCGACTTCGAGGACCTCCTGCGGGACGGAGCACGCTCGTTCGACATCGCCGAGACGACGCCGGAAACGCCCGCCATCGTCATGTACACGAGCGGGAGCACCGGGCCGCCGAAAGGTGCGCTCCACGGACACCACGTCTGGATCGGCCACTGCCCGACGTACTAGATGGTGTTCGAACGGGACGTGGTCGGGAAGACGGTGGCGTGGACGCCCGCCGACTGGGCGTGGATCGGCGCGCTTGGCGACCTGCTGTATCCGTCGTGGCACTACGGCCGCCCCGTCGTCGGCTATCCGATGGGGAAGTTCGACGCCGGGGAAGCGTTCGAAATCGCGGAGGAGTTCGGCGTCACGGACGCGTTCATCCCACCGACGGCCATTCGCATGATGATGGAGGTGTCCGACCCGACCGACGCCTACGACCTCGACCTCGATTCCATCAGCACCGGCGGCGAACCGCTGACCCCGGAAATCCTCGCGTGGGCCGAGGAGGAACTGGCGGGCGTCACGGTGAACGAACTGTACGGCCAGACGGAGGCGAACCTGCTGGTCGCCAACTGTCACGACTGGTTCGAGGCGAAACCGGGGAGCATGGGAAAACCCGTTCCGGGCCACGACATCGCCATCGTGGACCCCGAGACGGGGACGGAACTACCGCGCGGCGAGGTCGGCCAAATAGCGGTCAGAAACCCTACCGAACCAGCGATATTCGAGGAGTACTGGAACGAACCGGAGCGGACCGAGTCGGTTCGCGTCGGCGACTGGCACCTCACGGGAGATCTCGCGGTGCAGGACGAGGACGATTACATCTGGTTCAAATCGCGCGACGACGACCTCATCATCACCAGCGGGTATCGAGTCGGTCCCGGGGAAATCGAGAAAGCGATCCTCGAACACCCGTCCGTCGAACAGGTCGGCGTCGTCGGCGTCCCGGACGGGACGCGCGGCGAGATAATCGCGGCGTTCGTCCAACCCACCTCCGGCGTCGATGGGGACGAGTCGCTCCGGGAGGAGATACGCACTCTCGTCCGGGACGACCTAGCCAAGTACGAGTATCCCCGCCGAATCGAGTTCGTCGCCGAACTTCCGCAGACCACGACCGGCAAGATCCAGCGCACGGATTTACAGGATCGAGCGACCGAGGAGTAGCTCTCTACCGCTATTGAGATTCATTCACATACGTATCGATCAGACCGCTACGGTCGGGAATTATAAACCGTTTATACCGCAGACCGGATTTTCCCCGCCAAGCGGCCGTTTATCGTTGCGGTGAGCGGCCACGACTACAACAATGGTTTCGAG
>NZ_JBAWAC010000331.1:0-5949 GCF_049589095.1 Haladaptatus sp.
GTATCACGACGAGAACGGTAACTCGCTCGTCGAACACTGGCAAGTCGAGGGCATGGATCACGCGTGGTCCGGTGGAGTCGCTGACGGGGAGTTCACCGCACCCAGCGGGCCGGACGCCAGTCGAATCATCTGGGAGTTCGTCTCCGGATTTACGAGGGGTCGATGACCATGCGGATGAAACGACGCACGCTCCTGAAGTCCGTCGGCGCGACGGTCGGTGCGAGCACGCTGATCGCGGGGGCGAGCAGCGCGGCAGCGGGCGCGTACACCTCGGAAACGTACAACAGCCGAACCTACAAGAAGTACGTTCCGACGGGGGCGGACGGGTCGCCGATCCCGCTCGTCGTCATGCTTCACGGCTGTACCCAGAGTCCCGACCAGTTCAAGAACGAGACGAAGATGAACGACGTCGCCGAGAGCGAGACGTTCATCGCCATCTATCCCGACCAGACGACGAGCGCGAACGCCAACGAGTGTTGGAACTGGTTCGAGGACTCGAACACGACGCGAGGCAACGGCGAGGCTGCGCTCATCGCCGGGATGGCACAGGACGTGATGGCGACGAACACGGTTGACGAAGACCGGGTCTTCCTCGCCGGATTCTCCGCCGGGGCGGGAATGGTGCCGAACCTGCTCGCCGCCTATCCCGACCTGTACGCCGCGGGGGCGGTTCACTCGGGGCTGGAGTACGGCGCGGCCGATGGCGTGACCGACGCGACGATGGCCATGACGCAGGGCGGCCCGGACCCGCAGACGCAGGGGACGGCGGCGTATCAGGCGATGCAGTCGAACGGCGTCACCGACACGATTCCGACCATCGTCTTCCACGGCACGAGCGACTACACCGTTTACCCGAAGAACGGGAATCAGGCCGCCGAGCAGGCCACCCAGACCAACGACCTCGCATCGGACGGAGCCGACGACGACGATATCGACTACACCGCCGACGCGACGCGAGACGGACAGGCCAGTAGCCTGAGCTACACCGTCTCCGAGTACCACGACGGGAACGGCGACACCATCGTCGAGAAGTGGATGATCGACAGCATGGGACACGCGTGGTCCGGCGGCGCGCAGGGTGGTTCCTACACCGCCCCCGGCGGACCGGACGCGAGCCAAATCATCTGGAACTTCTTCGCGGACCACCCGCGCGATGGGTCGGGCGGTGGCGGTGGCGGCGATGGTGGAGACGGCGGCAGCGACAACTCCGCACCCACCGCGACCGTCAGCGCCAGTCCGAGTTCGCCGGACGTCGACGAAACCGTCACCTTCGACGCCAGCGGGTCCAGCGATTCGGATGGCTCTATTGCGAGCTACGACTGGGACTTCGGCGACGGGTCAAGCGCAACCGGCGCGACCGTCACCCACAGTTACGGGTCGTCGGGGCAGTACACGGCCAGCGTCACCGTCACCGACGACGGCGGCGCGACGGCAACCGACTCTGTGACGCTCTCGGTCGGGTCCGGTTTCTCGGGGTACTGCGGCACGGCTTACAACTACGAACACGCGGACGCGGGGCGTGCCTATCAGGACACCTCGACCGGTGCCTACTACGCCGTCGGCTCCGACGACTACCTCGGCTTCCCGGCCTACACGAGCACGCTGAAGGAAACCTCAGAAGGCTACTACGAAGCCGTCAGTTCGTGCTGAGCCGTTTCCGAAATCGAAGCCACCCCATTATTTCATCTCTCGGCCGAAGCCGCCCCGTCATTCGGTCTCTCGGATCACGAACGTGGGTTCGTCGATGGCTTCGCTCTTACATTCGGGACACCGGGAGGGGCGGTTTGCAGGGTTGTCGAACCGGTCGAAGCCACAGTCCCGGCATTCGGGCGGGGCGACGAGCAGTTGCTCGTCGTTCGATTCGACGGAGCGAGCGATGTGTTCGACGTGGCGAACTGCCGCGCCCGCCGTGATTTCGAACTCCCCTGCGAGGGTACTCGGCGAGGCCGGTTCGGTTCGGAGAAACGCCGCGATTTGCTCGCGCGTCGTCTCGTCGTCGCGCATACCAGCCGTTGGTCACGCTGGTTCAAATTACTACCGCGATGAAACTGACAACATAAACTGTTTTCCCGCCCGGGTGCATGAGATAATTTGCGATGGGGGAGCACACGGTCGGAGGAGACTCATTCGAGATGAGAACGACGAGGAGCCATACGGTCCTGTTCGTCGAGCACGAAACCGACATCGCACGGCGACTCGATCGGGACCACGAGAACCTGACGGTTCACTCCGTCTCGTCCGCAGCGGACTGTCTCTCCCGTCTCGACAGCGACGCCATCGACTGCGTCGTCAGTAACCACCTCTTGCCCGATTCGACAGGAGTCGAGCTCCTCGATTCGATACGCGACGACCATCCGAACCTCCCGTTCGTCCTACTGACCGACAACGGAAACGAGCGAATCGCCAGCGAGGCGATCAGTCTCGGAGTGAGCGATTACGTTCCACTGAGCGCGCTCGATGGGACGGAGGAGTTACGGCAACGGATCGTTGACGCGATTTACGATCGGATCGGCGGCCACAGCGATACCCACATCAAGACGCTCATGAGCGCGTTCCCGGACGTCGCCTTTCTTCTGGACGAGACGGGAAAATACTGCGAACTGCTCGTCGGCCCTAACTCGGAGGCCCTCGCCGCGACAGCGCCGCCGGACCTCGTCGGCCGACGGTTACACGACGTCTTTTCGGACGACATCGCGGACAGTTTTTTACGCCACATCCATCGGACGCTGGAGAGCGGGCAGGTCGAAACGATGGAATATCCGCTCGCCGTGGAAAGCGGACAACGATGGTTCGAGGCGCGCTCGACGCCGCTTGGCCAACAGATCGGCGGCCGGGACGTCGTCGTCTGGGTTGCTCGTGATATCACCGAGCGACGGCAACGCGAGCAAACGCTGGCCCATCAGCACGAGGAACTGGAGACGCTGAACCGAATCCACTGGGTGATACAGGAGGTCATCCGCGACCTCGTGCACGCGGCGACCCGCGACGACATCGAACAGATGGTATGTGAACGCTTGGTCGAATCCGGGCTGTACGAACTCGCGTGGACGGACGAGAGCGAGGTCAGCCGCGGGGGTGTGACGCCCCGAACCCGCGCCGGTGGAATCGAGGGCTATCTCGACATACTCGTCGACTACGGCGACAGGCTCGGCAACGACCCCGCGAGCGAGGCGATGCGTAGCGACGAACTGCAGGTGATTCAGGACGTCCGGGAGACGGACATGCTTCCCGAAGAGATACGCGGGGAAGCGCTTGACCGCGATATCGAATCGGGGATTTCGATTCCCATCTCGTACGGCAACACGATGTACGGGTCGCTGTCGCTCGTCTCGACGCGGAGCGGCGTGCTCGGCGACCGAGCACAGGCCGCCCTCGAAATCCTCGGGGACACCATCGGCTTCGCCATCAACGCCGCGAAGAACAAGCAGATCCTGCTGTCGGACAGCACCGTCGAACTCGAATTCCACGTGACCGGCTCCCGCGACGCGGTCATGGCTGCCTCCCGTCATCTCAACTGTACGTGTCACCTCATGGGATTGGTCCCGGCCTCCGACGGGGAGCTGCTGCACTACGTTCGTGCCGAGGATGCGCCCGCGGACCGTCTCGAAACCATGCTCTCCGAGGACGAACACGTCGGCGAGTGCCGACTCATCGACACGGACGACGACGGACTAGTCATCGAGGTTCGGATGACCGAATCGACGGTCAAGCGGTTGGTCGAGGCCGGTGCCGCCGTCCAATCCGCGACCGCAAACGGTGGCGAAGTCTCCATCGTCGCCGAAATTCCGCACGAGACGGACGTTCGCAAGGTCGTCGATACGTTTCAGGCGGCGTATCCGATGGCGGAACTGGTCGGCAAACGAACCATCGACCGCCCGATTCAAACCGCACAGGAGTTCCGCCGCTCGCTGACCGACCGTCTGACCGACAGACAGGAGACGGCGCTCCGAACCGCGTACTTCGCGGGGTACTACGATTGGCCGCGCGGAAGCACCGCCGAAGAGGTCGCTGGCGCGCTCGATATCGCCTCCGCCACGCTCCACTACCATCTTCGGAAGGCACAACACCAACTGCTCGCCTCGCTGTTCGACGAACGGAACACCGACGAGCCGTGACGAGGACTCCGTTCACGACGGGGACGACCCTATTGTATCCAACGGCTGAGGTATGAAAAAGGACTTAGGGGGTCGGAGTGACGGTCAAACCATGAAAGCCGTCGTCCTCGCCGGTGGATATGCGACACGTCTGTGGCCGATTACGAAACAGCGACCGAAGATGTTTCTGCCGATCGGTGAAACAACGGTCATCGACCGCATCTTCGCCGATCTCGAAGCCGACGAGCGTGTCGACACCGTCTACGTGAGCACGAACGAACGATTCGCCGACGACTTCCGCGAGCATCTCGCGGAGAGCGAATTCGAAAAACCACAGCTGAGCGTCGAAGACACGTCCGAGGAGGACGAGAAGTTCGGCGTCGTCGGCGCTCTCGCCCAACTCGTCGAGCGCGAGGAGGTGGACGACGACCTCGTCGTCATCGCCGGAGACAACCTCATCAGCTTCGACGTCGGCGACTTCGTGAACTTCTTCGAGAACAAGGGAGAGTCCTGCCTCGCCGCCTACGACGTTGGCAGCAAGGAACTCGCGAAGGCCTACGGGTTGGTCGAACTCGACGGCGACCGCGTCGTGGACTTTCAGGAGAAACCCGAAGACCCACACTCCACACTGGTCTCGATCGCTTGCTATGCCTTCACCGCCGAAACCCTCCCGCTTCTCGAACAGTACCTCACCGACGGGAACAACCCCGACGAACCCGGGTGGTTCCTCCAATGGTTGCAGTCGCGCAACCCCGTTTACGCCTACGTCTTCGAGGAAGCGTGGTTCGACATCGGAACCCCGGAAAGCTACCTCGAAGCTGTCGCGTGGTTCCTCGACGGGGAGTCCTATGTCGCCGACAGCGCCACCCTCGACAACGCCGACATCGGCCACAACGTCCACGTGATGGACGGCGCGGAACTGACCGATGCCAACCTCGAAAACGCCATCATCTTCCCCGATGCCACGATTCAGGGCTGTGACGTGCGTGACACCATCATAGACGAAGGCACCTACGTCGAAAACATGGACCTGGCTGGCGCACTCATCGGTGCACACACCCAGATCACGAATCAACGGGACGAGTAAACGCACTTTTTTTACGCTCGGGTGTCCTCGCGCCTCCGGCGCTGCGGGCACCACTCGCGCAAAAAACCTGCACTAAAAAACGCCGCTCACTTCGTTCGCGGAACAGTTGCTTACCGCGACTCCGCCCCGCAACCGCCCTCCGCAACGACTGCAAAAACCCATAACCGCCAACCGCACCGCAAACCGCGATTACTCACTCAACTCTGCGTCCGTAATCCGCAACCGTCCGCGGTCCCCGTCCCATTCGGTTTCGTACTCCAGTTCGATGGGGCGGTCCATGTGCGGTGCGTCCGTCACGAGCGTCTCGAATTCCCCGCCCTCGCCGAGAATGTGGACGCCGTACTCCTCGTTGAGTTCCTCCAACTCGTCCAGCGCGTCGGCGTCGAGCGTTCGGCCGAGCCACGATTCGTCCAAGCCGTAGGCCGCGACTTGAACGATTTTGATCTCGAAACCGGCGTCAAGCATGGCGTCCGCGAGTTCGCGCGGGTCCTGCTGCCAGAGGGGTGCGAACAGGTCGATACCGAGGTCGTCACAGAGGTCCTGAATCCGGTGGGTCTGGAACTCGCTTTCGACTGCACCTGCCGTTACACCCGCGAGGTCAATGTCGAGATCGCGGAGCGCGACTTCCATGACTTTTGTCTCCTTGTCGCCCTGCTTGCCCGCGTCTTCGACCGATTCGGCGTCGAAATCGCCTTCGACGTTCACGAGTGGGATGCCGATGCTCTCGGCGGCGAGTGCCGTGAGTTCCGTCGCCGGAACGTGATACAT
>NZ_JBAWAC010000332.1:0-5675 GCF_049589095.1 Haladaptatus sp.
GTCTCGCGGGAATCGTCTCCATCAGCAGTATCGGCGCGATGGTTCTCGGTTCGATACTCGCACCGCCCGACCCGTTCACGCAAGTGCTCTACACACCGGCTTGCTTCGTGATTCTGCTACTGCTCACGTACTTCCTCATTTATCGACGCCGATACGGACGCCTTCCGGAGGTCGCATAAAGCGGCCAACCGTCGAGTAGCGGATTTCGAGACCTTCCACTCTACGGTACAGCGTTTCGTTACTAGCGACTCTGCTTATCCATCTGCGCGTCGGAACCCGTAGTCAGGCACTCCGTGCCGTCTGAACACCCAATCCACCATGTCCACCGTCCAATTCGACGACATCTCGACCCGACTCGAACAGTCCCTCACCGATTTCAACGGCGAGTCTTCCGACGAACGAACGCAACTTTCGACCCGCCTCGGAACAGCATTGGAGCGGCTTCAAGACGCATTCGAATCCGCCGAGACGTTCGATAACGTGACCGCGGCCGCCGAGAACCTCTGGACCGTCATCGACGAAGCCGAGGACGTGCTCGGCGGGTTCGACGCCGAGTCGTTCGGCAACACTGTCGACGTGACGAAGTTGCCCGACGCCATCGAGTTCGAAGACGTTCCGGACGCCGTCGAGAGCGGTGACCCCAAGGCGGCCATCGACGCGAAGGAACTCGTGAAAGCCGTCAACTTCCGCGAGTTCTGGAGCTCCGACGAGATGCAGGACCTCTGGAAGGAGGGAAAAGAACTGGCCGACGCGGTCGGCGTCCTCTCCGGAACCGATTCGAACGACAACGACGACGGCGGCGATGGACTCGGCGAGATGGACGGCGACACGGCCGACATCGCCTCGCAAGCGACCGAAGGCAAACTCCAGTCCGAACTGCAGGAGAACGCCGAGAACTTCCGGGAGCAGATCGAGACCGCCCGCGAGCGATTGAAAGGGCAAATCGCCGAGAGCGAGTTGGGTTCCGGCGAAGGGTCTGACCGCGGCGACAGCAGTTCTTCCCCCGGAAACCGTCCGGACATGCAGGTCACGTTCTCGTACTCCACGATGCCGGACGACCGCCCGGATATCGACGCCACGTCGCACTACTCGACGATGCCGAAACGCGAATGAAAGGAGAACGGGATACAGAGAGAAATAGGATACAGAGAAAACAGGAAGCAGTCCGGCTTACACGCCGGTGGAGTACCGAAGGATGCCAGCGACGCCGCCGAAGGCGTTCAGCAGTTGTTCGCCCTTTTCGAAGTCCGTGCTGATGAACTTCGTCTCGGTGCCGCGCTGTTCGGCGATGTTCATCAGGTACTCGATGGCGTCCTCGCGTTCGGTCATTTCGGCCTCGGTCCCGTTCTCGCAGGTGTGGCTCGGGTCCTGTTTTCGGCGGTCGATGAACTCGTATTCCTCCTGGTCGCCACACTCGAAGACGGCGACGTCCTTGCGGAGGTCCTCGGAGAGGAGCAGGCGGTCCACCGACCCCATCACGAGGTTCTTGCGCGTCGGCTCGAACCCGTAGGTCGCGAGGTCGCCCTCGTGGAGTTCGCGGAAGAACTCCTCCATCTCCTTTTTGTCCTTCATTACCTCCGCGTCGGCCAACACTTCCTGTGCGGCATCGACGAGGTCGTACAGTCCGGACTCGTCCGTGTAGGAGACATCGAACTTTCCGAGCACCTTCTGGTCGAGTTCGTGGTGGAGGTAGTCACCGTCGAGGAACTCGTCCTTCGTCGGCGATGGACCGCCGACGAGAATGCCGTCCAACTCGTGTCGCTTCGGGACGAATAGGTCGTCGGCCATCCCCGCGACCTCCTGATAGAAGTTGTCGATGGCTTCGAGGCGCAGTCGGTGGAAACGCTGGGCGGACTGACCACCTTTGCGCTGCTTTCCGGGGACGAGCGACGACGCTGACTTGACGGGTTCGACGCGCTTCCCTTTCAGCCACCCGACGTTCGCCTCGCGTCGGTCGAGGACGATGAGGCCGTACAGGCCCTTGTCGCCGAGCATCTCCTCCAACGGTTCCGTGAGGAACTGGGAGTCACAGTGGTAGCGGAACGACTCGACGGGGTCCGGCGGGCTTTCGAGCACCTTCGTGACCATGTCGGTCTGGCCGCCGCCGGTGTCGATGGCACCGCTGAAAATGACGATTCCGCGGTCCGGCGGGAAGGTGTCGTAGTAGCGCAGTCGGTCCTTGATGGACGTGAGTGCGTCCTGAACGTTGGTTCGGGTCTGCTTCGATTTGATGTTGCTCGCTTCGCTGTGCTCCTGGGTGACGTGCGCGACCACGTCGCTGACCTGCTTGTCCTCCGGAATGTAGATAGTGACGAGTTGGGTCCCCGAGCCTTCGTACTGTTTCAAGTCCTCGATGACCTTCTGGAACTCGTACTTTTTCCTGTCGGACTGTTCTCCTTCCTGCTGGCTCATTACTCCCTTCTAGCCGCTCCAACTGGTAAGTAAGCTTTGACCTCGCTTGCGGCGTGCTACCGCGATTTTGCGTTTCGGATCCGTACTCACGCCACCGTCGCCAACAGTTCGTCGGTCGTCACGACGGTCGCGAATTCGCCAGCGAGTTGTGCGAGCGCGACTCGGTGGTTCGTCTCGGCGGATATCTCGGTGCCGTCGGGTGCCACTCGGTCGAACGTTGCCGTCGCGTCCGAGACGAGGAACGCGCGGAAACCCAGATTCTCCGCCATTCGCGTCGTGGTCGAAACGCAGTGATCGGTTGTCAGGCCGACGACGACGACGGTTTCGTACCCCCCTTCGCGGAGCCACGACTCCAGTTCCGTCCCGATGAACCCGCTGTTGACGCGCTTTTCGAACGCAGGTTCGTCGTCCGTAGGTGCCAGTTCCGGGACGAACGCGAACCCCTCTGAATCGCCCCGAAGCGGCGAGTTTTCCTCCGTCGAGTCGTGCCGAACGTGGACGACGGGGCGGTCGGCGCGTCGCCACGCATCGAGTAGTTCCGCCGCTCGTTGCTCCGCATCGGGGTTGTTACGCTCGCCCCACACGGGGTCGGCGAACCCCTGTTGGAAGTCGATGGCGAGCAGGACGGCGTCGTCCGGGAGGTCGAGTTCGGATCGGAACTCGGATTCGGTGTCGGATTCGGGTTTGGTGTCGGTGTCAGTTTCGGCGGTCATGCGTCGATGAGGACCCTGCTCTTCGGATGTTCCCGAGTCGTCCGAATCGGACACTCGTCCGGCGCTTGCTCCTCGTCCTGCGAGAAGAGGTACTGGGGCCACTCGTGGTCGCCTTCGACGCCCCAGTCACCGAGTTGTGCGTGCGGGCAGACGCGGTCGTAGCTCTTCATGCGTTCCTGGATGATCTCCCGTGCTCGCTGTCCCTTTTCCGTGTCGGCCGTCACGCCGTCGAACAGGGACCGCGGTTGGAACGTGATCTCCAATCCGACCGGGCAGTAGCGGCTCTTTCTGTCCTCGTAGAACGGCGCGCGACAGGTCGGGAACATCGGTTCGCCGTTGAAACAGAACTCCCACTCGTTGTCCTCCGGGTCGGTCGGGATTTCCTCCGGCCACGGTTCCGGGTCGTGAACGTGGAGAAACTGCAGGATGTGCCACATGGATTCGTGGTAGCCAGCCTCCGGGAGTTGCTCCTCCGGAGGCTCGAAGAACACCGTCAGTGGCGCACGCTTGCTGTAGTCTTCGTATATCTCGTGATACTCCGCGATGGTTTCACCGAGCGAGAGGAGCGCGTCCTTGTCGGTCATCGACGGACAGAACGTGTACAGCGCGTCACCCTGCTGTTCGGTCTCGATGCCGAAGTAACACGGGAACGGAGTCCCGTTCCGCTCCCCGAGGAGACCGTTTCGAAAGCTCTCGTAGTGTGCGGCGGCCCAGTCCGGTACCGCACCCGAGTCCACGCGGTGCTGGATGGTGGACTGGTCCATCAGCACGCCGATACCCGGTTCGTTCATGGAGGCCCTTTGGGAGCGAATCGTACTATGCGTTTTGACCTGCCGTTCGTCGCGGGATTCGAATGTCGTACCTCGGACAACTTTTCCACATAAGTCACCCAAGCCACGGCGGATGGGGGTTCTTGGTCCGGATTCGTCCCACGTCAGCACAAACTCATTCGTGTTGTTTGTTCTATATTTCGGGCTAAACAACGGACTAGGTTTATGTACGTGCTGTTGTTCGGTTTGACATAACGACCATGACTGGGACAGTATTGGCGGTTGCAAGCGGCAAGGGAGGTGTGGGGAAGACGACGACCGCGATCAATCTCGGAGCGATGCTCGCGGCGGCGGAGTATTCGGTCGTCGTCGTGGACACCGACCTCGGAATGGCGAACGTCGGCGGCTACCTCGATTTCGAGATCGACGGTGCGACGCTCCATGAAGTGCTTTCGGGCGACGCTGGCATCGAAGACGCGATCTACAACGCGCCCGGTGAGATCGACGTCGTTCCGAGCAGCACCGATATCTACACGTTCGCACAGTCACAGACGGCGGGGCTTCAGCAGGTCGTCGCCGACCTGCGCGAACAGTACGAGTACGTCCTCCTCGACACCGGTGCCGGTATCAGCTACGACACCATCCTCCCGCTCTCGCTCGCGGACGACGTTCTGCTCGTTACCACTCCGGACATCGCCGCAGTGCGCGATACGGCTAAAACAGCCGAACTCACGGCCCGCGTCGATGGATCGGTTCGCGGTGCGGTGCTCACCCAGCGCGGCAACGACATCCTCAACGCCGACAACGTCGAAGGGACGCTCGATAACGACGTTCTCACCGTCGTTCCGGACGACGAAACCGTCCCGATGGGTCTCGACGCCGGACGACCGCTCGCCGTCTTCTCGCCGAACAGTCCGTCCGCGAAGGCATACCGGGAACTCGCGGATATCGTCACCGGCGCGACGGACTCCCCCGAACTGTCCGGCGAACCCACCTCACGATCGAACTCCACCCCTGTCTCCGATTCCCCACCCTCTCCCTCGCTCGCCGACGCCGAGTTCGAACTCGGGGCCAGCAGCCCCGAAGAACCGCCAGCTACGGAGCCCGAGCCGACCCCCGAAGCGACTGACGATACTCCCTCCGAGGAATCAGACGCGTCCCCCAGTCCCGATGAGCGACCGCTCGACCTCGAAGCCGCCGCCGATACGTCCGAGTCCGACACCGATGCGTTCGAATCTGCCAATGCCCCTTCCGAACCTACCGATTCACCGTCCGACCCCGCCGATGCTGTATCCAAGCCTACCGACTCACCGTCCGACTCGGTATCCTCGGACCAACCGACCGAAGACGCCGAAACGGAATCCGATTCGGCATCGGACCCCGACCCAGTCCACGACCTCATCGACCGAAAAGTCATCAAAACCGGCGACACGGACGGGTCCGAACCGAGCGTGGAAGCGGCCCCGCTCGAAGACGAGCCGGAATCCGTGGAGAGTGCCGCCACCCCCGATATCCCAACTGACGACGCTGACTTCCCGACGGACGACGCTGCCGCTCCCGAGCAGACTGCCGATACCGCGACACCTCCAGATGAGTCCATCGCTGAAGCGGACGATACGGACGAGTTCGACACCGTTCTCTCCGATGCCGGTGATACGTCGGAATCGACCACGACACCCGACACGGAAACGCCGACCGACCTTCCCGACGAAATCGTCGAAGCCGAACCCGAGGAGCGGAACGATGCGGACGAAATAGAGGCCGTCCCGTTTCAGGACGA
>NZ_JBAWAC010000333.1:0-2485 GCF_049589095.1 Haladaptatus sp.
TCCAATGAGCACGACCTTTTGCTGCGGTCGGGAGCAGAAACCAGCGCCACGTGGCGCTGGTTTCTGCTCCCGACCGCAGCAAAAGGTCGTGCTCATTGGAACATTCTGAGTGGTTGGGCCTGCGAGCTCTCCGCCTCTTCGGTCTGCTGCATGCGCTGGGCGAACTGCTCTTTCTGCTCGCGGATGTCCTCGGCGCTCTCGACCAATTCCTCGGTGTTCACTTCGGTACCGGCGATGGGGTCGATTCCCTTTTCGAGGAGGACGCGGGCCGCTTCGGGGTCGGGGAACTGCGGGTCGGATTCGACGATCAGGCCGATTGCGTCGACGCCGCGTCGGCTTGCGCGGTGGAGGAGCGCGCCAGTCGGGCCGCTAATGGCTCCCATCTCGGTCGGGAAACCGATGTCGTACTCTTCGAGCAGTTGGGCCATGTCGCCGGTCGCGGTCCCGTACAGTTCGGGCACCTTTCCGGGTTGTTTCTGCTGGGGCAGGCCGCTCAGGTAGAGCGGCGTCACGTCGTTCGATTCCATCCAACCCGTGACACAGTCCGCGAACTCCGGGGCGGCGTCCGCCGAGATGGGAACATCGCTTCGCAGCGCGAGCAAGTCACGTTCCTCGTCGGCGTAGATGCGAACCGGTGGGAGGAGGTCGGATTTTCCGTCCTCGTAGATTGCGATTTGGGGGATTCCCTCGCAGTCCACCGCGGCGTAGTAGGTCATATCGAACTGTTCGATGAGATGGTCCGTAGCGATCTTGCCGACCAATCCGAGTCCGGGGAGCCCTTCGACCAACGTCGGTTCGTCGAGTTCGATATCGTCCGCAACGACGGCGATATTCGTCATACCCGTAAATTCGGACCGACTCGTCTTAATAACGAGGGCGAGGGAAAACGGTGAAGCGAGCGGGTCGGCCACTGACGACTTCGAAACCCACAAACACCTCTCGCCCGCATAGCCGAGCAATGGACGCACTGGAGCGCTACGAACCCATCCTCGACGATTTCGAGGCGTTTCTCGCGGCGTGCGAACGCCCGCTGCCCTCGGTCGTCAGGGTCAACCGCATCAAAGCGACCCGCGAGCAGGTAACGCGGGCGTTCGACGAGGGCGGCGTCGAGTGGTCGCCGCGCGATTGGAACGAGAACGTACTGGAAATCGAGGGCAAACCCGGCAACACGTGGCCCTCGTTTCACGGCTGGACGCACGGACAGGAGGAGGTCTCCTCGATTCCGGCGTTCGTCCTCGACCCCGAACCGGGCGAGCGGGTGTTGGACGCCTGTGCCGCGCCGGGGAGCAAGACGACCCAACTCGCCGCGCTGATGGACGACGAGGGGTTGGTCGTGGCGAACGACAGCAACCTCGGCCGACTGTCGGCGCTCCGGTTCAACACCGAACGACTCGGCGTCACCTGCGCGGCCGTGACGAATCAGGACGCCAGGAACTTCTCGCTCAAACCGTTCGGCATCGAGAACTTCGATGCGGCGCTCGTGGACGTTCCGTGTTCCTGCGAGGGGACGATTCGGAAGAACCCGACCGCGCTGGACGACTGGGGACTCGACCACATCGAAGGCGTCGCTGGCGTGCAGAAGGGAATTCTCCGCCGGGCGATACAGGCTACACGCGAGGGGGGCAAAGTGGTGTACTCCACCTGCACGTTCGCTCCGGAGGAGAACGAGGCCGTCCTCGATTACGTCCTCTCCCGCGAGGACTGCCGACTGGTCGAGTACGACATCGGCCTGCGATCCGAACCGGGACTCACGGAGTGGAAGGATAACGAGTTCGACGACAGCATTCGGAAGGCGAAACGGTTCTACCCGCACCACAACGACACGGGCGGGTTCTTCTGTGCGAAGTTGGAGGTGGGCCGATGAGCGATAGGAATGAGGAACTCGCGTCGAACGACGGACAGCGATTCGACCGCCTGCCGGAGACGGAAGACGACCGCGAGGTGTCGGGCCGCGTGAGCAGGGCCGAAGTCCTCGACTGGTGGGAAGAGCGGTTCGGCATCCCGCCGGAGACGTTCGAGCACGCCTCCTTCTGGGAGAAGGGGAAAGGAAAGATCTGGATACTCGACGGCGATTTGGAGTCGCCCATTCACATCGAAGCGCTCGGGATGACGTTCCTCCGCACGCGACAACGCCACTGGAAGCCGACGACGAACGCGGCCCAGCGGTTCGGTCGGCACGCGACGAAAAACGTCATCGAACTCGACGCCGAGCGGGCGAGTCGGTTCGCCCGTGGCGAGGATCTGGAAGTCGATTGGGACGGCGATTGGGGCTACCTCATCGCCGCACACGAAATCGCGGGGAAAACCGAACCGCTCGGGGTCGGCCTGTATCTCCACGGCGAACTCCAATCGCTCGTCCCGCAAGGGCGACAGCGAGACCTCTGAGAACCGACGCTTCTTACTCCCGATGGCGAATCACACCGCCGCTCAACCCCTCCCATTCGACCCCGTAACCGAGTTCCGAGAGGAGCGCGCTATCGTCCTC
>NZ_JBAWAC010000334.1:0-12224 GCF_049589095.1 Haladaptatus sp.
CCGCTCCCCGAAACCGGAACTATCGACACGTACACCGTCGTCCACGTCGCGGCACCGTCGTTCGCGGACGACGCGCCGTACACGACCGCAATCGCCGACTTCGGGCCGGTTCGAGTGACCGCGATGGCACCCGACGACGTGGCGGTCGGGGATACTGTTTCACTGACTATCGGCGAATCGAAAACGAACGGCGACCGACTACTGCTGTTCGAGCGGCGCTAGTTCGTCGAACAGGACGTCCAGAAACGGTCCCGGATGTTCGACGTGCGGAAGCAGTCGCGCCTCGTCGAACACGACGAGGCGGGTGTCGGCTTCGTCCGCGAGTTCTTTTCCGCCTTCGAGCGGCGTGACCTTCGCTTCCCGTCCCCAGACGAGCGTTACGGGGACGTCCACGCGCGCGAGTTCCTCGCCCAGGTTCTCGTCCGGGTTGAGATACCCCGAGACGAACGACGCGGGTGCGAACCGGGCACCGGGCTGGTGGGCGGTCTGCCACTCGAACTCGACGTCCTTCTCCGTGTACGACGCCTCGCTGAAGTAGCCGTCGCGTTCGTTGAACCGGCGAATCGAGCGCTTGCTTGCGATGGCGTTGAACAGCGCGGTTCCGAGGAGCGGCGACCGAACGAGGGTCCGAAGCCACTTCCGACGCTTTCCGGCATCGTCGGTCGGACAGATGAGTTCCAGTTGGGAGAACGCCCCCGTCTCGACCTGTGCGAGCGTGGCGTACGCCCCGGAGAGCGACGACGCGAGACAGATGGCGTTATCGGTCATGTCGTCCGCGAAGTCCACGACGAACGAGGTGTACAGCGAGGCAGTGTACACGACCGGCGGTCGCGACGACCGCCCGAATCCGGGCAGGTCAGGTGCGATGACGTGGTACTGCTGGGCCAGTTGCCTGAAAATCTGATCGAACTCCTTGTTCGATGCGGCGGCGTGAAGCCCGTGGAGGAAAAGAACGTCGGGAGCGTCGGGGTCACCTGCTTCGGTGTAGGCTACGTCGAACCCGCGCCAGCGGTAGGTTCCTTGAAACCCTTCGAGCGGCGGGTCGAGTGGTTCCGCACTTCCGGCGAGCGATCGATTGAGTGCTGCTGTGAGTCCAACTCCGCCAGCCGTCGCCGCCGCAAGTCGTCGAAGATTCATACGTGAAGGAGCGACCCGAACGGGTTTATCCGTTATGCCAGAAATCAGTCGTGAATACAGTCTTCGATGGGCGTGATGACCTCGTCGGCTACCGAATACGGGTCGGTTTCACGCTCGAACACGGCTTCGACCAGTTCCGCGATTCCGCCGCGCGACTTGATTTCCGACGCGACGAGTCGGTTGGCGTCCTCGCGCAGGAGCGCTCGAATCTCCTCCGCGTATCTCGTTCGGGTTTTCGCGTCGAGCATGCCCGTCGATTCGAGCAGGTCGTGGTGTTCGTCCAGCACCTCGATGAACTCCGTGACGCCCTCTCCGTCCTTCGCTATCGTCTCCACGATCGGGGGTTCCCAGTCGTAGCCCTCGACGTCGTCGCCGAACTCCGGCGTCGGGGTTCCGTCGCGCATGTGCACCATTTCGGTGAGGTCCGACACAGCGCGGTCGGCACCCGGCAAGTCCGCCTTGTTCACGACGAAGACGTCGGCGATTTCGAGGATGCCCGCCTTGAGCATCTGGACGTTGTCGCCGCTCTCGGGGGGAACCAACACGGCGACCGTATCGGCGGTTTTCACGATGTCGATCTCGTTCTGCCCCGCACCGACCGTCTCGACGATGATCTTGTCCTTGCCGAACGCGTCGAGTGCCTTCACGGCGTCCGAGGTGGCCGTGGAGAGGCCGCCGAGGCTGCCGCGGGCGCTCATCGACCGGAAGAACACGTCCATGTCACCGACGTTGCTCGCCATCCGGATGCGGTCGCCGAGGACGGCCCCGCCCGTGAACGGCGAGGAGGGGTCGATGGCGATGACGCCGACCGTCTCGCCGCGCTCGCGGTAGTAGTTCGCTACCTTGTCCACGAGCGTCGATTTACCCGCGCCCGGGCTACCGGTGATACCGATGATTTCGGCGTCGCCAGTGTGCGTGTGGAGTTCCGAGACGAGTTCCCGATAGCCGGGTTCGCGGTTCTCGATCTTCGTGATTACGCGTGCCAGCGCCCGGTGCTTCCCGTCGAGGAGGTCTGCGAGTAGATCCGTGTGCGTCGCGCTCATCGTTCGGACGCGTTTTCACGAACGAACTCGATAGTCTCTTCCATCGGCGTGCCCGGACCGAACACCTCCGCGACACCGAGTTCTTTGAGTTCCGCCTTGTCGTCGTCAGGGACGACACCGCCGACGAGGATGAGGGTGTCGTCGAACGCGTCGTACTCCTTCAACCCCTCGACGATCTTCGGGACGAGCGTGTCGTGTGCCCCGGAGAGAATGGAGATTCCGAGGACGTTCACGTCCTCCTGCACGGCCGCCTGCACGATCTCGTCGGGGGCGTTGTGAAGCCCCGAGTAGATGACCTCGAATCCGGCATCACGGAACGCCCGGGCAATAACGTGTGCGCCGCGGTCGTGGCCGTCGAGACCGACCTTGGCGACGAGGCAGCGAATCGACTGCTGTTCCTGATCTGCGCTCATACACCACCCTTCCCCGCGTTCGGGTTTCACTTTAACGGAAATACATGTGAAAAACGAATTGCGAAAAAACAAGTCCGGTTGTTATGCCCCGCTGGCCGGTTACTCGTCACGGACCGTCTCGGATTCCGCGAATCGATCCCGCCACTTCGAAACCCCGGTCGACCAATCCCACGAATCGAGAACGAAGCGAAGCCACCTTACCCCGGTAGTCCGAACGTGCGTGCATGGCTACGGCGAACGCGCGGGAACGGGCGCGGGAGAGTCCTCTGAAAGTGACGGCAATCCTCTCTGTTATCGGATACATCCTCGTCCTCGGGACGTTTGCGGGTATCCTCCCCATCTATCCGCACATCGGGCGGGGAACCATCGACATGCTCTCGGACGGGATTGCGATCGTGAACACCATCGCAACGATCTCGCTCGCGCTTGGGTGGTACTGGATTCGCAACGGAGAAGTCAGGAAACACCGCGCCGCGATGATCACCTCGTTCGCCCTCATCCTCGTCTTCCTCGCGCTCTACCTCACGAAAGTCGGCGGTGGCGGCGGCGAGAAACACATCGATTTGGCGCACACCTCCATCCTCTACTACGCCTACGTCATCATGCTCGCGATTCACATCATGCTCTCGGTGGTCTCGGTTCCCGTCGTGCTGTTCGCCATCGTCCTCGGACTCAGCCACACGCCCGCCGAACTGCGAAACACGCCGCACAAGAAGATCGGTCGAATCGCGGCCTCGGCGTGGATCCTCTCCCTGTCGCTCGGCGTCATCACGTTCGCCATGTTAGCCCACTACGGGTGGACGATCCCGAAGTAGGTCGTCGTCGCGAATTGGCACCGAATCGAGCCAAACATCGGTCTTCCGAACTGATTTTTACCAGCATGAACAACTGGGGGACGGAGTACACGATTTCGATGGGTGACGACACGACGGGGAATACGCGAACTGAAGAAGACACACGGACAGAACCGGACGACGAATCTGCACAGGATGACCGAAAACGAATCGTGGACGAGATCTCGGACCTGATGGAGGAAATCCACTTCGACGATGGGACGAACGACCAGGAAGGACGCGACCACGACGAGGACGGAGAAACGGAGTAGCGTCTCCGTCGTAGCCGCTGGCGTCGCCACAAAATAATCCCGCAAACCACCCTAGTCGCTTCCCTGGTCGCCCCCTCGGTCGGTCAGACTGGGCAGGTTCGGGTCGCGGTAGGGGTTCCGACCGTGGACGGCGTACTCCAAGTCGCCGTCCTCCAACTGTTCCTTGAGAACGCGACGGAGTCGATTGAGGCTCGTGATGTCGAGACCGTGTTTTTCGGTAAGTTCGGTAAATCGGTCCTCGTCGGTGAGTGACTGAAACGTCTCGTAGAGGTCGGTCAGTTGCTCGGGGGGTTGCTCGTGAATCCAGTCGGAGTCGTGCAGTCCAAGGTACTGTTCGCGCTCGCGGTCCACGACGTGGCGGATGACGACCAGTGCGACCTTCGGGATGGCCCGCTGGCTTCCGAAGGCGGTGAGGTCCAACTCGCTCATGATGCCGATGACACAGTCGCGCTGCCACGGCGTCAGCGACAGGTCGTTACACAGCGCGTGGCTGACCCGAAGCTTGTCCAGTTGGTGCATTCGACTGCTGTGGCCCGCCATCGCGGAGTGGCGTTCCTCGTGCAGTCGGCGGATGTTCTCGCTCAGGTCCGATTCCGGCGAGTTCGCCCGGCCGATGACCGTCGCGCTCGGCGTGACCGGCCCCCACTGACGAACCGATTGGTCGCGCTGGAGGTCGGCCCGCCGAACCGTACCGTCCCCCGGTCGTCTGCTGAGTCGACCTGGTTGGTCGTCCGCGTCGTCCCCCGTGGCGAACTGCCAGTGGACGACGTGCGAGTCGCCGTCGGTTTGACGCATCGTCCCCTTCTACTCGGTGGATATAGTTCAAAGGTCGGTTTCGGGAAGGATTCTTGACACTCGACGGGAAGATCCCCCGACGACGTGTTCCCGAGGCTAAGTTACTTTTCGATTGACTGTATAGTACACGTATGAAAATTCGGATCGCCCCAATTGCCGGTGTGATTATCGGCTCGCTCCCCGTTTCGGTGCTGTATCTCGACGGCTACTGGGACTTGCAGTTGGCTGCCGTCATTTGGATGGTGTTCGCCGTCGCCGGATGGCTCGCTGTTCGACGTCGGGACGTGTGGGGTTCGAGGGGCAATTGGTGGAGTGCACGAGACAATCGCTGGAGTGCGCTCCTCGTCGTCGTGGTGCTCGGTGGCGGCCAGTTCGGCGTCCACATGGACCTCCCGATTCCCGAGGACCTCACAGTCGCGCTCTGGTATTTGGTCTTCGGTGTCGGACTCGCCAGCGCCGCAATCGGCGTCGAGATAGGCATCGAGAAAGGCGATGATGGCGTCGCTGCTGACGATAACTACACCGAACAGGAATCGTCCTCACCAACGGCCGACTGAGAACAAAATTCGTTCGTGCGGGTCGCTATCCGGGAATTACATCACCACAGAACCGGCCGCATTCCGTCCATATCTCTACCTTGTCACCAGAACCACTTAAAGAGGGAACCATCTTGATGCGACAGAGGGGTCCGATACCGAACCGAAGAGCAGGTGCTCCCGGAAAATTACGTCAGTAGAAGCGACCTCGTACCGTCCATATCTCTACCTTGTCACCAGAATCACTTAAAGAGAACTCGCGCCCCCGACGGCAGATCGAATTCGGAAGGGAAGTAGAGAGCAGCCGCTATCGGGGGAGTCGCGTCAGTAGAACTGGTCACATTCCATCCGTATCTTGACCTTATCACCAGAACCATTTAAACGAAGAACGGTTCGCCAAGCTTGGGATCCAAATCGCAATCACAGCGCGACCGCTATCGAAGAAAACATCGATAGAAGCGACCTCGTACCGTCCATATCTCTACCTTATCACCAGAACTACTTAAAGGAAGATCGCACTCGGTACGGTATCGGACTCGGCACGGAAAGAGAGCAGTGGCTACGAGAAATTACGTCAGTAGAACCGGCCGCATTCCGTCCATATCACTACCTTATCACTAGAACTACTTAAACGGGGGACGGTTCCATCGTCGCCGAATATCGACGTGCACAAACCGACGAACATCCCGACGATGTCGGATCGAATCGACACCAACAGTTCTGGGAGGTTACTCACCGCGAGCAACGAGGCGCTCCGCGCCTCGAACTGTGAGCGGGCCAAGGCCCGACCAACGGGAGGGCCGCAGGCTTTTGGTCCAGATTTTTATCGAGGGTCGCCTTGCGACCCTCGCAATAAAAAGGTGGGTTCTAGTAGTGCCACGGGTAGTCCGAGAAGTCCGGGTCGCGCTTTTCCACGAACGCGTCCCGTCCCTCCTGGGCTTCGTCGGTCATGTACGCCAACCGGGTGGCTTCCCCGGCGAACACCTGTTGGCCGACGAGGCCGTCGTCCTCCAGATTGAAGGCGTATTTCAGCATCCGAATCGCGGTCGGACTCTTGCCGTTGATCTCCTCGGCCCAGTCCAGCGCCACGTCCTCCAGTTCCTCGTGGGGAACCGATTCGTTGACCATTCCCATCTCCTCGGCCTCCTCGGCGGAGTAGGTCTTGCCGAGGAAGAAGATTTCGCGGGCTTTCTTCTGGCCGACCTGCCGAGCGAGGTAGGCCGACCCAAACCCACCGTCGAAACTCGCCACGTCGGGGTCGGTCTGGAGGAACTTGGCGTGTTCTTCGGAGGCCAGCGTCATGTCGCAGACGACGTGGAGGCTGTGGCCGCCGCCGACGGCCCATCCGGGGACGACGCAGATGACGGGCTTCGGGATGTGACGGATGAGACGCTGGACTTCGAGGATGTGGAGACGGCCTGCCTCGGAGGCGTCCTTACTGTCGGCATCCTCTCCCTGGTATTCGTATCCTTCTCCCCCTCGCACGCGCTGGTCGCCGCCGGAGCAGAACGCCCAACCGCCGTCCTTCGAGGACGGACCGTTGCCGGTGAGGAGCACACAACCGACGTCCGACTGGCGTTTGGCGTGGTCGAGCGCGCGATACAGTTCGTCCACGGTTCCGGGCCGGAAGGCGTTGCGCACGTCGGGGCGGTCGAAGGCGATTCGGACCGTCCCTTGGTTTTTGGCTCGGTGGTACGTGATGTCGCGGAAATCGAAATCCGAAATCTCCTCCCATCGCTCGGCGTCGAACAGTTCCGATACCATACTCGAAACTGATGGTGGATCGGTCTAATAGGTTCCCGTCCGCGTTTCCTTTCCATCCCCAACCCGGCAAGGCGCGGGGGGACTACGAAGCTACTTGACACGGGACAACCACGGTCGAAAACATGAAGATTTCCGCACGGGCAGACACCTTCGAACGGTCGGGGATTCGCGTGATGTTCGAACTCGCCGAGCAGCAGGGCGGCGACCTCGTCAGGCTCGAAGTCGGTGAGCCGGACTTCGACACGCCGGAACACGTCATCGACGCGGCGGCGGACGCCGCCCGCGAGGGAAAAACCCACTACACCTCCGGGGCGGGAATCCCCGAACTCCGCGCCGCAATCGCGGAACGGATGGAGTCGGAGACGGGCGTTTCGTTCGCTCCCGAGGAAGTGACAGTCACGAACGGCGGAATGGAAGCGTTGGCGTTGGCGATTCTGGCCATCGCTGACCCCGGCGACGAGGTCATCCTCCCGACGCCAGCGTGGCCGAACTACGAGAATCAGGTCGTTCTCGCGGACGCCGAACCGGTGAAGGTCCCGCTCCCGGCCGAGGACGGGTTCGACCTCGACGCCGAGCGGATCATCGACCACATGAATGACGACACTGCCGCGGTGATTCTGACGACGCCCTCGAACCCCACCGGCCGTGTCTACGGCGAGGACGCCGTAAAAGCGGTCGTCGATGCGGCGGCGGAACACGACGCCTACGTCATCGCGGACGAGGTGTACGCCCGGTTGACGTACGACGACGAGTATCGCCGCATCTCCTCGTACACCGACTACGACGGCCTCCTGACGGTCGATTCCTGCTCGAAAACCTACGCCATGACGGGGTGGCGGATGGGATGGCTCGTCGGACCGGAGTCCGTCGTCGAGGCCGCCACACAGGTCGGAGAAAGTACGACCGCCTGCCCATCGAGCGTCGGCCAGCAGGCCGCACTCGCGGCCATAACCGGGACGCAGGAACCGGTCCGCGAGATGTACGCCGCGTTCCGCGAACGCCGCGATTACCTGACCGAGCGCGTCGCGGAGATTCCACACATCTCCTGCCCACGCCCGGAAGGTGCTTTTTATGCCTTCCTCGACGTGAGCGAACTGGACGGGTCGAGTTTCGATATCGCCGAGCGCCTCCTGTCCGATTACGGCGTCGTCACCGCACCCGGCGGCGCGTTCAGCGACGCCGGGGAAGGCTATCTACGACTGAGTTTCGCCAACGGTCTCGACCGAATCGAACTCGGTCTGGACCGTATCGAGGCGTTGGTCCGGGACGAGTGCGAATAGGAAAAGGCTCCTCAGAACAGGTCGTCGAGTTGGTCGTTGTGGAACATTTCGGCCGGGTCTTCCGTGCGCTCTTCCTGTTTGTTCGCCTCCTTCGCGCGTTCCATGAACTCCTGCATGCGCGGCGAGCGTTCGACGCCGCCGAGGAGGACCAACGACGCGAGTCGTTCGCTGTCGAGCGGGAAGTCCCCGCCACGGACCTGTAGACTCCCGGTTTCGCCTTCGAGCCACTTGCGCGCCTTCTCGACACCCTTCCGTGGAACCCTGTCCGAATCCCCGGCGACGACGAGGAGCGCGGAGTCGGCGTCCGTCGCTTTCGGCATGCTGAGGTTGCTCAGGATCGCCTGCCGCGTGTTGCTCGTCACGGTGTTGATGTTCTCGGCGCTGTCCTCGCTGGCACCCGCACTGGCGTAGCCGAGTGCCGCGACGCCGCCCGAGCGAAGCGTGTTGATGACCTCGCTCGAATCCACGACGCTCTCGCCGACGCCTTCGACCGCCTCCCCGGAGGCGAGGAGTAAGCCGACACGTTGGGCGATTTGCTGGTTGATGCTCTCGAACGCTTCGCCGACGCTCTGGCCCGACTCGTGCCACGCGTCGTTGTCGATGAGGAGGGTCGCGTCGGCCTCGCGGACGACGGTTTTCAGCGAACGACCGGCGTTGGCCTGATACATCGAACCTTCGCCCCGTCCCGGCAGGACGCCGAGTGCGTACACGGGTATCTCGTAAATCTGTTGGAGTTCGTGGATCAACACCGGCGCGCCGCCGCTTCCGGTGCCGCCGCCGAGTCCGGCGACGACGAAGAGGGCGTCCGCTCGCGCTGTGATCCGTCCGTCGAGGGAGTTCATCACTTCGCCAGCGTCGTCTTGCATCACTTCGGCACCGAGTTCGTTATCGCCACCTACACCGTGCCCCTTCACCCGGTCCTGTCCGATGAGAACGGTATCTAAATCGAGTGACTGTAAATCCGTCTTTGCCGAGTTGATGGCCAACGCACCTTGCACCGCATCGAAATCCATGCTCACGTCGAATTCGACGAGTCTCTGTGTCAGCTTCCCACCCGCTTGACCGACACCAATCAGGACGACTTTCATGGCGGATTGAAATGAACCATGACCCATAAGTTTTCCGACGTAATCCAAAAAGAGGATTTCGGGCAAAAAATGTGTCTCTCGATCCTCACTGAAAGTCGATGGGTGTCGAACTGTCCCTGAAATTTTAAATACTGATTCGCGACCAATCCCGTCGATGCCCGACCTCGAAACACTCTCCGAGCGCGTGTCGACCCTCGAACGAACGGTGACCGACGGCGAGATGCCCGAGTTACAGGACGATGTGGAACTCCGTAGGATGACCACCGAACTCACGGCACGCCTCGACGAACTCGAAGCGAAACAGGACGAACTCGAAGCCGCTATTTTGGCGCTCCGTGGCTACGTCGGCGACGTTCGTGCCGTCAACGCCGACGTGGAACGGCGGGCCGACGCCGCGCTTGCGACGGCCGAAGACTGTCAGGACCGACTCGAAACGCACGAGTCCTGCAATTCCCGTCCCTCTCACACCGATTTCAATCGAACTCCTCCGGAGCAGGGTTCCGACACAGACCCACAATCCCGCTCCGAGATTCCGCCCCTCGAATCGACGCGTCCCGACGATCACGCCGAATCGAACGAACGCTCGTTGATGACGCGTCTCCGAGAGCTACTGTGAGCGTCCGTACAGTTCTCGCCGTAGTGCTCGCGGTCGCACTCTGTAGCGTCTCCCTCCCCACAATTGACCACGCGCGGACAAGTCGGGCAACGTACCACGCAGAATCGGCGGTGACGACCGTTTCCCGTTCGATGACCGACCTCGCGGACGAAAACGCCGTTCCCTTCGGGGACGACCGCGAATCGAACACGCTCGATTCGCTCGGCGCACGCAGAGTGGTTTCGCTATCGCTCCCGGCCGAATCGGTGACGACCGGGAATATCGAGTTCGTCGCGGTTGGCGGCGTTCCCGAAAACGGACGAATTCCGAAGGACGAATCCGGGGATGTACTCGCCTATCGCGTCGGCGGCACGACCCACGTTCGACACGTTCCGTTCGACGTGCGTGTCGTAACGACGGACGCCGACCACGAATGGTCGGTCGAACCGGACGGAACGCCGCTCGTCGTTCGCGCGCCCGACCGAATCGACATCGCGCTGTTGTTGGTCGAGTATCGCGGGAAGCGCACCGTCCTCGTCGTTCCGTCGGCTGAACTTTAAATCGGAAGACACGACCACGGGCGACCATGTGGAACCCACTGTCGAAGTCCACCGACGACCGTGACTGTCGCTGTGACCCTTCGTTCGACGGCACGACGTTGGTCGTCGATGCGAACGACTGTTCGGGACGGGGAACGCTCGAAGACCGTTCCGCCTGCCGCGCGACGGTTCTGGATGCGCTTACCGACCGCGACGCCGACTGTATCGTGATACGCTCCGGAGGCGTCGAACGCACCTACGATGGCGACGGTGCGGCGTTTCTCTCGGCGGCCGGTCGATTCATCGACCGCGTCACCCCACACGACGCCACGCTCGCCGAACGAGCGCGTTCGGACCCGCTCCGGGCGGGTTTCGACGCCGTCGGAAGAGCGCCGCCCGTGGTCGATATCGCCGCCGAAACCGGGTTCGCGGAGGGTGTCCATCGGTTCGACGACTACTCGACGCTCTTCCGGCCGTTCGTCGGGCCAACCATCGCTCGTTCCCGAATCACCCTTCGTCCACCGGCGAACGCCCGACTGGACGACCAGTACACGCTTTCGACCGGTGGGACCGTTCGATACTACGACGCCGACTCGGCGGATTCGTCCACCGACGCTCATCGAACCTACCATCTCGAACCGGTGGAGTACACCCTCGACGAGGATGCGTTCAGGACACTCGACCGCGCCGCGACGCTCCTCGCCGATGGCGGAGTCACGGGGGGAAAACGAGCACCAGGGCAGGCGGTCAGGACGGTTGCTGACTCGACCGAGGCCGTCGATACCCTCTCTCCCGTCCTCGAAAAATACATCCAGGGGTACGGTGTCCTGTCCGACCTATTCGCGGATCCCGCCGTTTCGGACGTTTTCGCAACGGCTCCGGTCTCACAAAACCCACTTCGCGTGCGGGTCGACGGTGAACGGATGCGAACCAACGTTCGCCTCACCGACGACGGCGCGGCCTCGCTCGCCTCCCGGTTTCGTCGAACGAGCGGGCGAGCGTTCTCGCGGGCGAGTCCGACGCTCGATGCCGTCGCGGAGGTCGATGGCACGAGCGTCCGTGTCGCGGGCGTCACCCGCCCCGTCAGCGACGGCATCGGCTTCGCCTTCCGCGTACAGGGCGAGGAACGATGGACGCTCCCGGCGCTGGTTGCCAACGGCACGCTTCCGGCGGACGCCGCCGCACTCCTTTCGGTCGGCGTCGAACGTGCGGGAACCGGACTCGTGGCCGGTTCCCGTGGCGCGGGCAAGACGACGCTTCTCGGAGCGTTACTCTGGGAACTCCCTCACGAGGTTCGAACGGTCGTCCTCGAAGACACGCCGGAACTGCCGATCGAGACGCTGCAAGACGGTGGGCGCGACGTGCAAGCGCTTCGAACGACCGCGAACGACGACGAACCCGGACTTCGCCCCGCCGATGCGCTTCGGACGGCCCTTCGATTGGGGGACGGCGCGCTCGTCGTCGGGGAAGTTCGCGGCGAGGAGGCGAGCGTCCTCTACGAAGCGATGCGAGTCGGCGCGAGCAGTAATGCCGTCCTCGGAACGATCCACGGCGACTGTGGCGACGCGGTGTACGAGCGGGTCGTCACCGACCTCGGCGTCCCACCGTCGTCGTTCGCGACGACTGACTTCGTCGTCACGACCGAATCCTACGAAATCGACGGACAGCACGGCAAACGCGTGAAGCGCATCGAGGAGGTCGTTTCGAGCGGCGGGGTCGAAACTAACGGGTCCGAAGCGAATGGAACCGAAGCGGACGGAACCGCCGTCCGCTTCGAACCGCTGTACGAACTACGGGATGGGAAACTCGTCTCGACCGGACGAATCGAGCGCGGCAACAGCGTCTTCGTAGCCTCGCTCGCGAAATCGGCGGAGACGTATGCCGACGTTCGGGCGGCCCTCGCCGCCCGAACTGAGGATATGGAACGAC
>NZ_JBAWAC010000335.1:0-2156 GCF_049589095.1 Haladaptatus sp.
CCTCTCATTCACTCGGTCTCTTTTCTGGACTTCACGAGTGTTATCAGTGCTTTTTACAATAGGTACCTTAACTATAGTAGCTGAGCTACCTATTGTACCTCAACAATCTACTTACGGCAATTTTATATCCTCTCGGCAGAATGGCTCATACAACCGTCGAAACGAATGTACGAGTCATAATAGGTGGCTCTTGCGGCTGAGTCATCTATCAAGAATCGAGAATCACGACGGGCAGGTCACACAATGGCAGCTACCGTAGACACTCCACGCGCCGTAAGCGTGGTCATCCTGAAGGGCGGCGTCGGCAAATCAACGATTTCGATGAACCTCGCGCGACAGCTTTCCGAACGCGGTCGCGTTCTGTTCGCGGACCTCGATCCGAACGGCCACGCGACCAACGGTCTCGGCTTCGGGACCGTCTATCGGGGGGAGACGAACCTCGGGGACGTTATCCTCGACAACGGGGACGCGACCGTCTCCGACCTGATCCAGGAGACGGAGTTCGGGTTCGATCTCCTTCCGTCGTCGGATTCGCTCGAAGACGTGGAAAAGGACCTCGCGGGGGCATTGCAGGGCTCCGCACGGGTGAAGACGAAGATCGTCGACCCACTGCTCGGCGAGCGGTACGACTACATCGTGTTCGACTGTCCGGCCTACCCCGGCATGCTCAACAACAACGCGTTGGTCGCCTCGGGCAACGTCATCATCCCGCTCGAACCCGGATCCAGTTCCATCGGCGGATATAAACGCACGATGGAGCGACTCATCACCCCTTCCCGAGAGTATATCGACATCGACGTGCTCGCGTTGGTCCCGAACAAACTCCGCGAACGGATCGATCACCGAACGGAAGACCGCGAACTGCTCGAAAACCTCAACACCGCCGACGCGACGGAGGGAAAAGTCCCGAACTTCGCGCGTCTCACGGCCGACCAGTTCGATGCCATCGATAATGGAGAGATGAAACCCCCGAAACCCGGAATCCGATACAGCGCAGCGCTTTCGAAATCGTTGAAAGCACAGCAGCCACTGATGGATTACGACCCCGACAACAGCCAACTCGAAAACTTCGACGAGTTGGCCACCATCGTCGCCAACGGAGGTGTCGAACGATGACCGATGCGAACCCGTTCGACGATTTGGGAGCGGTCGAGGACGACTCGGACGACACGGTCGAGGGTTCGAACGACCCCGTCGTCGAATCCACGGACTCCCCCACCTCGCCGGAGTCATCATCGGACCAGGGGTCGGACCGAACGGAGGAGTCGTCCGCCTCCGTCTCGGGGCCGTCGTTCGACTATTCCGAAGTTCGCCAACGCCCCCTCTATGCGCGCGGCGAGACGTGGGACGAGTTCGAGGACGCGATCGGCATCTCCGTCGTCCCCGAACTCCGTCGGGAGGGTATCCGCGACGAGGAAAAGCGTGAGATTCACGATGCCGTCCTCTCGCTCGCGGCCGAGGAGCCGGAACGGATCGTCGAACTCATCATCGAGCGACGGCGCGACCCGGAGCGATAGTCAGGCGGGATTCGTCGCCTTCAGCGAAAACGTGAACGGTAGCTCGTATTCTATATCAGGAAGTCGCCATCGGTCGTCGTCGTCCGGTTCCATGGCTTCGAACCGACCGAACGTGGCCCAGGGGTGTTCGTGGAGGAACTCGATTCTGAGGCCCGCATCGATCAGCGCGGTGACGATGTCTTCCATCGAGTGGGAAAACCCGTGCGAGCGCTGATTTTCCAGGCCGAAGTCCCACCCGGCGTAGCTACCGTCGAACTCCTCGGTGACCGCCTCGGTGTTGAAGTAGGGATGTGCGACCTGCAAGCTCTCGGCGGTGCTTTCGTACGCAAAGGGGTTCGTCAGCGGATGTCCGTCCGCGATGTAGAACGTCCCGCCGGGTTCGAGGTGGGTGGCGACGACGTCCGCCCATCGTTCCAAACCGGGAAGCCAGTAAATGGTACCGTAGGAGGTGAACACCACCTCGAAGGTCCCGTCCAGATTCGACGGCAGTTCGTAGACGTCGCTCTCGACAAACCGCGCCCGCTCCGACGGGAGACCGATTTCGTCACGCAACTCGCGTGCGGTCTCGATGGCGGTCGGCGAAAAATCCACGCCCGTCGCGTGGTCCACTCCCTCGTTCCGCACCCACGAGAGGGTGTC
>NZ_JBAWAC010000336.1:0-6609 GCF_049589095.1 Haladaptatus sp.
CCGTAGTGTTCGGAGGGTGCGGCCCCGCCGATACCGACGTTGCCGTCGTCGTCCTCGATCCTGACGACGACGTTCTCGGCCGTCGTCTGCGTTCCGCGAGAGATGGTGAAGGCGTGTTCGAGCGGGAGCGAAATCCGTTCGAACTCTGTCGTGAGGGTCATAGAATCACCTCCAGTACCGCGTCCGCGTCGAAACGGACGAGGTCGGTCGCGGGTGCGTCGAGTTCGGATCCGTACTCCGCGACGGCCACGCGGGCGTCCTCGTCGTCCGCGATTCCGGAGGTATTGATGGCTCCGGCGACGATTTCTGTTTCGTGGATCGGTCGGGCGAGTCCCTCGTAGAGCGAGACGTACTCGGAAATCGGTGGCAGGGAGACGGATTCGTAGCCGTGAATGGCCTCCTTGCCCGCCTCGTGGCAGAGGACGAGTTTGTCGGGCATCGACCCGTGGAGGATTCCGCACGTCACCGCGGAGTAGGCCGGATGTACGATGCTCCCCTGGCCCTCCACGAACAGGTAGTCGTACTCGTCGGCGCGTTCCAAAATCGTCTCCTCGACCGCGCCCGCGGTGAAGTCGCTCACCACGCGGTCGATTGGGTTGCCGCCGCCGTCGATCATGATGCCGGTCTGTCCCGTTGGAATGAATCCGGCGTTTACGCCGCGGTCGCGGGCCGCCTGCACGAGTTCCAGCGTCGCGGTCATCTTACCGACCGAGCAGTCCGTGCCGACCGTGAGGACGATTTCGGCGTCCACGTCCTTCGCGATGCCTTGGCTGACGGTGAGGTCGTCGTGGGGTTTTCGAACGTCCCAGAGTTCACAGTCGTTCGCTGTGGCGAGTCGGGCGAACTCCTCGTCGTCTTCGAGGAAGTAGTGGAGTCCGGAGATTACGTCACAACCGCGGGAGAGCGCGGTCGTCACGTCCGACCGCCACGACTCGTCGAATCCGCCGCCGATGGGCGCGATGCCGATGATGAGTGCATCCACCTCGGGCACGTCGTCCATCTCGGCGACGATGGGCGCGTCCTGCACGTCGGGAACGTGGTCGTTGACGCGTTCACCGGGGTGGTCTCGGTCGAGCACCGCTGCGACATCGTAGTCCGCATATCGTAGAATTCCGACCGCCGTTTTCGCGCGACCGGGGAACTTTTCGTGCGCCAGTATCGCAACCTGCATGCGTGTGCGGTGGTGGCACGGTATCTTAAAGCCGACTCTCCCGGTAACGTGGAAGCCGTCGCACCGAACGGGCATCATAAAACCTACCTATCTCGTTTCGATACACCCCCCGCAAGCGTCGGACAATTTTCGACCGGAGGCGAAGGTTTTTGTCCGTGCTTTCGATACGTGTTGCATGGTCACAGTGCGGGCACCGGCCACGAGTGCCAATCTCGGGTGTGGGTTCGATGTGTTCGGGTTGGCGTTGGAACGACCCGCGGATATCGTGCGGGTCGAACGCGCCGAGGAGACGACGATAGAGGTAACGGGTGTCGGGCGACAGTACATCCCCGAGGAACCGGCGAAGAACACGGCGGGCGTCGTCGCCCAGGAACTCGGCGCGCCTGCACGCATTCGAATCAACAAAGGGGTCCGACCCTCGTCGGGACTCGGGTCGTCGGCCGCCAGCGCCGCCGCCGCCGCCGTCGCGCTGAACGAACTGTACGACTGCGGTCTCACGCGAAAGGAACTCGTTCGCGTCGCGGCGGAGGGGGAAGCGGCCGTCTCGGGCGAAGCCCACGCGGACAACGTCGCTCCCTCGATTCTCGGCGGATTCACGATCGTTACGGAGGACGAAATCACGCAGGTGGACGCGTCGATTCCGGTCGTCGCCTGCCTGCCGGAAACCGTCGTCTCGACGCGGGACGCGAGGCGCGTCGTCCCCCAATCGGTCGAAGTGGACGAACTCGTCAGCACCGTCGGCAACGCCGCGACGCTGACCGCCGGGATGTTCCGCGACGACCCGGAACTGGTCGGGAAGGGACTCGAAGACGGGTCGGTCACGGGGTCGCGGGCGGCGCTCATCGCCGGGTTCGACGAGGTACGAACCGCCGCACTCGACGCGGGTGCGACCGGCGTCGCCGTGAGCGGGGCCGGACCGAGCGTCCTCGCCGTCTGTCACGACGGGAAACGGAACGCCATCGCGAGCGCGATGCTCGACGCCTTCTACGACGAGGACGTCGAGGCCCGTGCGTATCCGACCGCGATCGGTGGCGGCGCGACGATAGAAGGATGAGCGGATCGTAACGACCACGAGGCTTCTCCGTGACGAGTCGCCCATGACGAGCAGTGATCGCTGTCCCGACTGTGGCGTTTCGCTCGAACCGGTCAAGTTCGGCATGAACGACGCGTGGAAACCGTACGTCAAGACGAGCGAACGCCGAGGCGGGCTTCTCGGCTCGCTCGGGATGAACGAGCGAAAGGAAGTCGAGACGGCGATGTGTCCGGAATGCGGCCGACTGCTGTTTCACGCGAAGTTGGACTAGATCCGGAACGGTTGACTCATTTAGATTCGGAGCAGTCGAATCGGTTAGATCCGGAGCAGTCGAATCGGTTAGATCCGGAATAACCGCGTCGTCCAGAATTCGTAGAACGCGTCGTCCAGCGCCTCTTTCGGTTTTCCGGTCGCATCGACCGGTTTCGTTCGGTCGGCGACGTCGCGGAACTCCGCGAGGAGCGTCCGCTGGCCGACGACGTACAGTCGGTCCGCGTCGCGGGAGTCGATTTCCTCCCGACAGCGGTCGAGATGGTCGTCGATCTGTCCCTCCCGGATCCGCTCGAATCGTGCCTGCGAGAACCCGCCTTTCGAGTGATCACCCTTCACGTCGCTTTCGAAGCCCGAAACGGACAGTCGCTCCCGGCCGCCGTACTCCGCGATGGCGAACAGGTCGGAGCGGACGAGCGCGAAGGTAAAGCGCCCCTCCGGACGGAACCACGCTGGATCGAAATCGAACGAATCGCTCCACGAGACGAACTCCTCCGGGGGATTCGGCGGGGAGAGCGCCGCGCTGACCAGTCCCGCGTCGTCGGTCAGCGCCAAACACGGCGCGGCACGGGCGACGAGCGGCGCGTGGTCGCCGAACGCGTCGCGAACCGCCTCCGGCAGGTCGTCGATCACCATCGCGGTCAACGCCCCTTCGGGTTCCGTCTCGATACGTTCGAGACGGGGCAGCACCTCGTCCAGTCGCTTCCCGTGAAGCGATTCAATGCCTCGAAATTCCACTGACTCCTCGTCGTCCCCTAGCCGTCCGACCCGGTCTTCGAGTTCGACGATACGACTTTCGAGACGATTGACCTGCTCCTCAGCGTTCTGACGCTCCGTCACGGCCTCGGAACGGCGTTCTTCCTCGGCTTGTGCTCGTCGTTCGAGATGATGGTTCTCGTCTTCGAGTTCGTCGATTCGCTCTTTCAACTCGGCGCGCCCGAGCAACTCGTCCAGCATCGAATCGAAGCGCGTGTCCCGGGGTCTTGTAGTTTGGTATGTGGAAAAATCTAGAGTTCGTACCGGTACGGGGAGGAACGAATCACCCGTACGTCACCCGCCCGTGCTCGCCGTCCGAGGACGGTCGCGATTTCGTGTGTGCTCCCGAACTTCCCGCCGGTGTGGTCCGTTTCGTCGAGGAGTTCGAGAATCTCGCGCGCGGTGAGCGGTTCACCAGCGTCGTGCTCGGTAACGGCCTGCCGGATGGATTCGAACGTTTCTTCCCGAGCTGACATATGAGCAGGGTTGGCTGCCCACCACTTAAATCTCTGTCAGACAAGTGTCTGTCCGGGGGAAGTATCCTTACGCAGGACGGTCGTGTGGGCCGGAGAAATCCCGTTCGGCTCGATACTGTTCGACGAAGGTCGGCACGTCGAAGTTCAGCATGTCCGCTTCGAACTGGCTCATCGCCTCGTCGTCCTCGGCGTGGCTGACGGCGTGTTCCATCAGTTCGACGATGAGTTCGACGACGATCTCGTGAAGCCGTCGGGAGTCGAAGTCCGTCACCCAGACCATCGAATAGCCGAGGTCTGGGTTGTCGGCCACGTCCTCGCTGGCGACGTCCTCGGGGAACTCCTCCATGACGACGCCCATGATGTGAAGCGTGCCGAACTCGACGTTCTCGTCGGTCGTATCGATGGTTTCGCGGAGGATGTCCACGAGAAATTCGGGAACGAAGCGTGACGGCGGGTGCACGTCCATAACGACCGCGTGCGATTCGCCACAGTCACAGTCGTACTCGCGCATCCCCATGTCGAGTCGTCCGGTCGCTACCGTCTCGCCACAGGGGAGTTCGAGCGTCGCACCGTTCCCTCCCGGGACGCGCGGTTCTGCCATACCGGTCCGTTCGGTCCTGACGATTTTAAACGGCGTGATTAGGTATCGCCGTGCGAGGATACGAACGAATCCCGACAGGTGTCGGCGGCGTAGGGATAGTTCTCAATAGCACTCCCCACCGACCGTCCCCCCTCAATACCCCTCTTAGCGAGCTACTTATCCCCGGAAAAAAGAGGTGGCGTATGGCACAGGCCAGCGGGGTTCCCGACCGACTGCGCCCGATAGACGAACGAATCCTCCGATTGCTCGCGGCCGACGGCATACAGGTTCGACTCGACATCGAACGGCGACTCGCCCTGTCGAACTGCCTCACCGCAAGCCGCTGTCGCTCCCTCGCCGAGCGTAACCTCGTGCGAAACACGAACTGGTGTTGTTACGAGATCACCGAGCGCGGAAAACAGCGCCTGCGGGCGGAGTGCTGACGGAACGAAAATTCCGGGCGACTATGGCCAGTCGTCGCGCACGTCCTCTTCTTTCCCTCCGTCGTCCTCGTCGGCGTCGGACGCCAGGTCCCACTCGGCCGCCTCGGCGGCGTCTTCGACGTGCAGGAACTCCCAGTCGTGGTCCTCGGCGAGTTCACGGTCGTCGTCGGTCGTACCGACGAAGACGTGTCGGTCGGTGTCGAACTGCGATTTCACGCTGTCGAGGCTTTCGGCACGTCCTTTCGGGCCGGAGAAGAAATCCTGACGGATACGATTCTTTCGGGTGAAGTTCGTCACCACGTAGGTCGGTTGGTCGGAGATGACGCCGACGTAGCGCGTCCAGCGCCGGGCATCCTCGAAGACGGTGCCGGGGCTCGCAAGCTCTTTGAGCGCCGACAGTTCGAAGGCCAGCGTCATCTCACCGCTTCCGCTCATGCTCATGTCCCTACATGCCGTCCTGCCGGAGAAAACGGCTTCGGTTGTTGGTTCCTCACGCCACGTCGACCCGGAAGTAGTCGGTGAACACGACGACGGTGTCCTCGGTGAACTCCTCGGCCACGTCGCTGGTCATCCGGATGACCTTCTCGTGGCCGTCGAACTCCGCCAGGAGCCCTTGAGCGGTGTCCGACAGTTCGTCGAAACTTCGCACCGGAACACCCGCTGGCACGGTTTCGGTTCGGGTGACGATGAGCGCCGCTGATTCTCCGGCCGATGCAGACCTCAGACTACTCGTGCTGTTCGATGCCATTGGGATATGTTATCAATTGTCGTGGTGAGTGTTAAAGCTTGCGGCTGAAAGGTGAACAAACGTGAAGAATAGAAGCTACGCGAGCAGGACGCGGAAATAGCCGGTGTATTTGACGAACTCGCCGTCGCTGAACTGGCGTGCCGTCTCCCGGTCGATGAGTCGTTCGCCACGCTCGACGACGTCGGGGAAGTGCCCCTTCGCCCCGTAGTCGAGTTCGTCGTAGTGGCGGACGCGTGCGTCGTCAGGGACCGTTTCCACTGGTTCGAGAGCGATTTTGTATTTCACGAAGTCACCCGACCAATATGGTCAGTGCTACCAATTGTCGTGGCAGGCCTTAAACCTTCACGTCGAGACAATCGGAGCCGATTGTTGCGGCGACCCGCCACCGGGGCAGTCGCTCTCGAAACTGCGACAAAAAAACACCGCGCCGCACGACGATTTACTGTTCCTGTGGCTGTGCGAGCTTCTCGGGGTCGAACTGCTTTTCGAGGAGGACCTCCTTCTGGTCCGCGCACTCGACTTCGTTGCGGATGAGGTCCTTGTACTTGCCCTGCGGGGCGATGTCGCCGATGAGAACGCCGCCGATGAGTTTGCCGTCCTTGAACGAGAGGCGACGCCATTCGGTGTCGCTGTACTTCTCCTCGCACTCGTCGTCGCCCATCGTCGGGAAGCCGAAGGAGAGGAACGGGAAGTCGAAGTGGGTGATGGAGTAGGAGGAAACCCAGCGGAACTCCTCTTCCTCGTCGTCCGCGACCATGTTCTGCGCGGCGATGACGCCCTGCTGTTTCGCGCTCCCCCACGACCCGTTCTGGGCGTACTCGTCCAGAATCACGTCGTAGTACCGCGTGATGTCGCCGGCGGCGTAGATGTCGTCCACGTTCGTCTGCATGTACTGATCCACGACGACGCCGTTGTCCGTCTCGACGCCGCTTCCCTGCAGGTACTCCGTGTTGAAGTTGAGACCGATGGCGATGCCGACGAAGTCGCTTTCGTACTCGTTGTCGTCGGCGTCGATAGTGGCGACGACGTTACCGTCGTCGTCTGTCTTGAAGCCGTTGACGCCGCTTTCGAGGACGGTTTCGACGCCTTTCTCTTCGAGCGCGTTGTGAATGATCTCCGCGCCGTCGAGGCT
>NZ_JBAWAC010000337.1:0-1552 GCF_049589095.1 Haladaptatus sp.
GGGAGACGCTCTTCGGAATCGACGTCGCGGTGGTGCAGTTCGTCTTCGCCACGCCCGTCCAGATCTGGCTGGGCAAGGAGTTCTACGGCAACGCCTACAAGGCGCTCGTGAAGAACCGGACGGCAAACATGGACGTGCTCATCGCATTGGGTTCGACTACGGCCTACGTCTACAGCGTCGCCGTGATGCTGTCGCTCATCCCGGGCGGAACCTACTTCGACAGCGCGGTGCTCATCCTCGTGTTCATCACGCTCGGCAACTGGCTCGAAGCCCGGTCGAAAGGCCAAGCGAGCGACGCGCTCCGCGAACTGCTCGAACTGGAAGCCGATACGGCGACGGTCGTCGAAAACGGCGAAGAGAACGAAATCCCCCTCGAAGAAGTCGAGGAGGGTGACCTTCTGCGCGTTCGTCCCGGCGAGAAGATCCCGACCGACGGCGTGGTGGTCGAGGGAGAAAGCGCCGCCGACGAGTCGATGGTGACGGGCGAATCCGTCCCGGTCGAGAAAACAGAGGGCGACGAGGTCATCGGCGCGACCATCAACGAAAACGGCGTGCTGACGGTTCGCGCGACGAAGGTCGGCGATGAGACCGCCCTCCAACAAATCGTCGGCATGGTGAAGGAGGCACAGGCCCGCCAACCGGAAATCCAGAACCTCGCCGACCGCATCAGCGCGTACTTCGTTCCGGCGGTCATCACGAACGCGCTGGTCTGGGGCGTCCTCTGGTTCCTCTTCCCCGAAACGCTTGCCGGGTTCGTGAACGCCCTGCCGCTCTGGGGTCTGGTCGCTGGCGGTCCGAGCGTGGCCGGTGCCGCAGGCGCGACCGGCGGCGTCACGACCTTCGAGTTCGCCGTCGTCGTCTTCGCCAGCGCGGTGCTCATCGCGTGTCCGTGTGCGCTCGGTCTGGCGACCCCGACGGCCACGATGGTCGGGACCGCCATCGGCGCGCGCACCGGCGTCCTGTTCAAGGGCGGCGACGTGCTGGAGCGCGTGAAGGACGTCGAGACGGTCGTCTTCGACAAGACGGGGACGCTGACGAAAGGAGAGATGCGGCTGACTGACGTGATAGCGATTCCGAGCGAAGACGGGGATGGGGCGACGATGGCAGACGGCGGGGCACAGGTAGCCGATTCGGCGGGAAGTGCCGCCGAATCGAGGACCGAGGCGTTCGTCCTCTCCGCGGCGGCTAGCGCGGAGCGCGGGAGCGAGCACCCACTCGCACAGGCCATCGTGGCGGGTGCGGAGGAACGTGACGTCGAACTCGAAGACCCGAGTTCGTTCGAGAACGTCCCCGGCCACGGGATTCGTGCCGAGACGAGTCACGGAAACGTCCTCGTTGGGAACCGAAAGCTTCTGCGCAACGCCGGAATCGAGGTCGAACCGGCCGAGGAGACGATGGAACGACTCGAACGCGAGGGGAAGACGGCGATGTTGGTCGCGGTTGACGACTCACTCGTCGGCGTCGTCGCCAACGCCGACGAGGTGAAAGAAAGCGCGAAGGAAGCCGTCTCCGACCTCCGGGAGCGCGGGTTGGACGTGCACATGCTCACCGG
>NZ_JBAWAC010000338.1:0-6224 GCF_049589095.1 Haladaptatus sp.
GATACGCTCGAATCCGTCTCGATGGTGAAGACGCAGGTCGTCGTCAACGGCCCGTTCGGTAGTATCTCCCTCTGGGTGGATCAAATCGCCGTCTGGGCCGCGACCTATCACGCCATCGTCGGCATCGCCGTCCCCATCATGGGCGTGATGATGATGACGCGATTCTTCGGCGAGGAACGTTCGATACGTCCCGCGTTCGCGGTCCTCCCGCTCGCGCTGTTCTCGTGGGTAACGTTCGTGATTCCCTACTGGCTCACGGCCTACTACCTCGGTCCGGAGTTCCCCGCGCTCCTCGGTTCGATGGTCGCGATGGTCTTGACGATTGGCGCGCTGAAAGCCGGTTACTTCCACCCGGACGACGACTGGGAGTTCGCTCCGCGCGACACGTGGCCCTCGCACTGGGTCGGTGGCATCGAACCCGGCGAGTCCATGGGACAGGGCGGTCAGATCGCTGCTGACGGCGGGACGGTTACGTCGAGTAACACGGCCCTCGCTGACGACGATGAGATGTCGATCTGGATGGCGTGGCTCCCTTACGGGTTGCTCGCCGTTCTGCTCGTTCTCACCCGCGTCTGGGCACCGCTAAGCGACTTCCTCCAGTCGACACTCGTCCTGCAGTGGACCAATATTCTCGGAACAGGGCTCGAAAATTCCATCAGTGTCCTGTATCTCCCCGGTGCGGTGTTCGTCGCGGTCCACCTCATCACGATCCCACTTCATCGAATGAACACGACCGACATCAAGAACGCGTGGGTCGAAACGGGTGAGCGGATCACCCCGCCACTCGTCGCGCTCCTGTTCGCCGTGGCCACCGTCCAAATCATGCTCCAGTCGGGTGCCGCGACTGGCGGGGATAGCATGCTTATCGTGTTGTCGAAGGCCGTGGCAGGGGTCGCCGGTGGCACCTATCCGTTCTTCGCTGCGTTCGTCGGGGCGTTCGGCGCGTTCCTCGCCGGATCGAACACGGTGAGCGACATCCTCTTCGGGACGTTCCAATACGGCGTTGCGCGCGACATCGGCGTCTCACGAACGCTACTGCTCGCCGCGCAGGCCGTCGGTGGTGCGATCGGCAATCTCATCGCCATTCACAACGTCGTCGCCGCGCTCGCGGTCGTCGGTCTCGTCGGCGAAGAAGGGCGTGTCATTCGATTAGAACTCATCCCGCTCATCTACTACGCCGTCTTTACCGGCGTACTGAGCCTCCTGTTCGTCTACGTCCTCTTCCCGGGGGTGTTCTGACGAAGGCACGTGTGGATTTCCCCCACATCGAATCATTCTGGCCGTTCGCTAATATTCGCCACGAATCACCACTATCCTAATTGTTAATAGGCGAGATTCCCAATGAGAAGACGTTATGGCTATCGACCGATCCAGGTCAAGTCTCGGTGAGTCAAAGGCACAGCGGGACGCCGAAAGTCCCTCTCGCGTCGATGTAGCCGAGTACGCATCGCTCGCGAGCGATTTGCGCGATGCCGTCGACGGACAGGTTCGATTCGACGAGTATTCACAGATCCTCTACGCGACTGACGGAAGCATCTATCAGGCCCGTCCCGCGGGCGTCGTTACGCCTCGTCACGCTACCGACGTGCAAGATGCCGTACGGGTCGCTGCCGATTACGACGTTCCCATTCTCGCGCGCGGAGCAGGATCGTCACTCGGGGGCCAAGCGGTCGGACCGGGTTGTGTCGTCCTCGATCTGTCTCGCCATATGGACAGCCTCGTCAATATCGACGAGGACGCCCGCGAGGCGACGATCCAGCCCGGAATCGTTCAGGACGTTCTCGACGAACACCTCGCTCGCTACGGACTCAAGTTCGCACCCGACCCGGCGTCTTCGAACCGAGCGACGGTCGGCGGCGGCATCGGGAACAACTCGACGGGTGCCCACTCCGTCCGATACGGAATCACCGACGCCTACACGGAGGAACTGAAAGTCGTCCTCGCCGACGGGTCGCTCCTCCACACCCGAGAGATCGTTCTCGACTGCGAGGAGTGGGACGAGATCGTCGCGGAGGACACCCGCGAAGCGGAGATCTATCGGACCGTCCGCACGCTCGTCGAAGGGAACGCCGACGAGATCGAGGACCGATATCCCAAGCTGAAGCGGAGCGTCAGCGGTTACAATCTTCACAAAGTCATCTACGAGAACGACGACGGCGAACGGGTGATCAACCTCTCGAAGCTCTTCGTCGGTGCGGAAAGTACGCTCGGCGTGGTCGTCGAGGCGACGCTGAGCCTCGTGACGAGGCCGGAGGAAACCGCGCTCGCGCTCTATTGCTTCGAGGATCTCGTCGACGCCATGGAGGCCGTCCCCGAAGCCCTCGACTTCGACGTCAGTGCAGTCGAACTCATGGACGACGAAGTGTTCCGTCTCGCCCGCGACTCCCCCGAGTTCGCTCAGTACGCAGACCCGATCCCCGAGAAAACCGCAGCGTCCCTCATGATCGAGTTCGACTCCGAACTCGTCGATGACTTCGAGGACGCTGTCGCCGAGACGAACGCGCACTTCCACGACGCCGGAAAGGCCTTCGACGTCATCGAGGCGTACACGGACGACGAGCAGGCGAAACTTTGGAAACTTCGGAAGGCCGCCATCCCGCTCCTCATGAGTCTCGACGGGGATCCGAAACCCTACCCGTTCATCGAGGACGCAACGGTACCGCCCGAGGAACTCGCCGAGTACGTGCAGTCGTTCGAGGACGTACTCATCGATCACGGAACGTCGGCGGCCTACTTCGCACACGCCGGGAGTGGAACGCTGCACATTCGTCCGATTCTCAACCTGAAAGACGACGACGGAATTCAGATGATGCAGTCGATTGCGGACGACGTGACTGATTTGGTCCTCGAACACGACGGGGCGTTCTCCGGGGAGCACGGCGATGGACTCGCCCGCACCGAGTTCAATCCGAAGATGTACGGTGAAAGCCTCTGGGCGGCGTTCAAAGACGTCAAGGACGTATTCGACCCCGACTGGCGGATGAACCCCGGAAAGGTCGTCTACCGTGACGACGATCCGACCGATATGCGCGAAAACCTCCGCTACGGCGCCGAATACAGCTCCATCGAACCCGCGACCAAACTCGACTTCGACGAGGAGGGTGGATTCTCCCAACTCGTCGAACTCTGCAACGGCTGTGGGAACTGCAGACAACCGGATCGGGACGTGATGTGCCCGACCTACCGGGCATCCGAGGAGGAGATACAGGCGACACGCGGTCGTGCCAATCTGCTGCGCGCGGCCATCAGCGGCGAGCTTCCAGAAGAGGAACTGTACTCCGATCGCTTCCAAGAGGAGGTTCTCGACCTCTGTATCGGCTGTAAGGGATGTATGAACGATTGCCCGACCGGTGTCGATATGGCGAAGCTCAAGACCGAGGTCAAACATCAGGCTCATCAGCACCACGACCCCGGAATTCGTGACCGTCTCTTTGCAAACATCGATACGCTTTCGGCGCTCGGCAGCCGTCTCGCACCGATAGCGAACCGGCTCACCGAACTTCCCGGTTCCCGACTCGCCCTCGAGAAGATTCTCGGGATTGCCGCGGATCGAGAGCTTCCGACGTTCGAGGCGGAGAGTTTCCAGGAGTGGTTCGAGTTACGAGGGTCGGGCGTTCCCCTTCGGGAGGCCGACGACAAGGTGTTGCTCTTCCCCGATACGTACACGAACTACAGTCATCCTTTGACCGGAAAAGCCGCCGTGACGGTTCTCGAGGCGGCGAATATCCACGTCGAGGTTCCCGACGACGTCGGGGCGAGTGGCCGACCGGCGTATTCGAAGGGGTTCCTCGATCTCGCCGAGAAGCGAGCGCGCCGCAACGTGAACGCCTTACGTCCGTACGTCGATGACGGCTGGTCGGTGCTCTTCATCGAACCGTCGGACGCCGTGATGTTCCAGGACGAGTACCGCTCGCTGCTGCAGGGTTCCGCGGTCGAAACCGTTTCCGAGAACGCCTACAGCGTTCTCGAATTCGTCGACACGCACCGACTCGACGACCGGATGTTCTTCGAGGAGTCCGATGAATCGCTCTCCTATCACGGCCACTGTAATCAGAAAGCGATGAACAAGGACCACCATGCGGTCGGCGTGCTCCGACGAGCGGGGTACGCAGTCGATCCCCTTGACAGTGCGTGCTGTGGCATGGCAGGCAGTTTCGGGTACGAAGCCGAACATTTCGACCTCTCGAAGGCGATGGGACGGATCCTCTTCGACAAGGTCGAAGCGAGCGACACCGATACAGTCGTCGCGCCAGGTGCATCCTGCCGTAGCCAACTGGGCGATCGTGCCGACGCGACGAAACCGCCGCATCCGATCACGAAAGTCGCCGAGGCGCTCGTCGATTGAATTCCGCCCGTCTTCCGAACGCTCGGATCGTCGTTCCGAGTCCAAGAGATGAATCAGAGGGATATCGATTCTCTATCCGTCACCAACACACTTAATAAAGAGTACGGTAACATTTTCATGAGCTATGGCTATAAAAAGACATTACGATCGCGAATTCGTCCGAACGTTCTTCACGTCCCCGACTGCTGTAGAGGGCGGGGACGATTCCGCCAAGATGATCCGAAGCGCTGCCCAGCTCCAGGGTATGAAGGCCCCGGACGTCTGGGTGCCGGACAACGAGGATGCAACGGCTCCGTCCATGCGGGACGAGGGTGTCGAGAACCTCATCGAGGTCGTTTCCGAGTACGGTGCTGACTTCCCGGGAGAGATACACCCGCGGATCGTCTGGCACCGTGAGGATTCATCGACCCGATATCAGGGATTTCAGCACATGCTGGAAATCGCCGATCCAGAAAACGGCGCCATCGAACACATCGACGGCTTCGTCATCCCGGAAGTCGGTGATATCGACGATTGGAAGAAAGCCGACGAGTTCTTCACCATCATCGAAGATGAGCACGGACTCGAAAAGGGTAGCCTCTCGATGTCGGTAATCGTCGAGAGCGGCGAAGCCGAATTGGCTCTCGGGGACCTTCGTGAAGAGATCGGGAAGCCATCCAACAACCTCGAACGGCTGTTTATGCTCGTCGATGGCGAAGTCGATTACACCAAGGACATGCGCGCGATGACCCCGACCGGATCGCTTCCGCCGTGGTCCGAACTTCGACACAACACGTCCCGTGGTGCCAGTGCCGCCGCGCTCATCGCGGTCGACGGACCATACGACGATATCCGCGATATCGAGGGCTACCACGAACGGATGGAGGACAACCGCGCGAAGGGGATGATCGGCATCTGGTCGTTGACTCCCGGACAGGTGGTCGAAGCGAACAAGGCACCACTCCCGCCAAAGACTGGGAGTTGGCTCCTCGAAACCGGCGACGACGAAGTCGAACTCCGGGAGGAGGACGGTCGGCAGATCTACGATGGAGACGAGATTTCGCTCGAAGAGACCGGCGACGGCTACGTCCTGCGCGTCGGTACCGACGAACGCGAACTCGACGAGGAGGAACTCCACGAGGAACTGCTGGCTATGACGTCTTACGTACCCAGCATGAACGATATCGTCGATTCGATGGAGGAGTTCGAAGCGGCGAAAGAAGCCGGGCAGGGTGCGATTGCCATGACGCAGTCGACAACGCTAGCTATCGGGGATGTCGAAGTGACCATCGAGAAGGATAGGATGTGGGACGAAGCTACCTATCAGGCTGCTCAGACCCCGGTCACTTTGTTCCAGGACGTCTACGAACACCGTTCGGACCAGCACGAGGAACTGGAGGAAATGTACGGAAGCGACGTCGTAGACCGGGCGACAAACGTCGGTAACTGATCGCAGGTAGGACGCACGTTCGGACGACCGAAACGCCAATACGTGATCCATCCGGATGGCACGGTTGCGGAGGTCGTCTCGTGCTCAGATCGTCAGTTCTTACGATTTTTGATCGTCAGTGTCTCCCCCTTCGAGACCTCTGTCTGCAAAGGAAACGCGGCAACGGTGCAATCGTCTTAGTCATAGGTCAGGTTGATCTCGATAACATTTGCGACGCGTTGGACAACATCTTTCAGTTCGTTCTGTAGTCGCTCTTCGGACATTCGTCGCTCGGGGCCGGTGACACTGATCGCCGCGCGGCGCTTTCCTTCTACGACGATGGGAGCAGCAACACAGCAAATTCCATCGACACGCTGGTTGCGTTCGTATGCGACTCCCGAGTTTCGAATCCGTTCGAGTTCCGAGCTGAATTTTTCGCGGTCAGTAATTGTCTCCGGGGTTTGCCTGGGC
>NZ_JBAWAC010000339.1:0-2035 GCF_049589095.1 Haladaptatus sp.
ATATTGTCCGATTGCCCCTGCATGGGCGCGGATATACCGCGTCGGTCACGACGAGATACAGAAAAAGAGCACCTTAGACTTTGCCGTCCAGTGAAAATGAACAATGACGGCGATTCACGCCCGCCGTTTACGGCGGGATTCTCTCGCCTGAATCAAGACATGTCCTCCGACGAACCGTACTTCTCGCGTCGCCAACTGATCGGCGCGGGGGGTCTCGCGGCCCTCGGCGCGTGGTACGTTCGCCCATCCCGATTCACGAGCGACCAATCGCTCGACCGACCGATTCCGCAGGACACGTGGCCGACCTTCGGCCGAGATGCCTCCCGGTCGGGATACGCGCTGACGTCGGACGCGCCGACGGAGGGAGTTCGCGTCGCGTGGAAGGCGGAAGTCGGCGAACCGTATCTCGCCCTCCCGGCTCTCGTCGGTGAGGATACAGTGTACACGACGACGCAGAACGAGTTGGTCGCGCTCGACGCCGAGGAGGGGACTGAACGTTGGCGGTTCGGCGAGGAGTTCATCCAAGGCGGCCCGGCCGTCGTCGGCGACACTGCATACTACAGCGCCGGTGTCAGCCTGTTTGCCGTCTCCGGAGACTACGCGAAGTGGAAGTTCGAGACGAACAGCAGCTTCGAGGAGATACTCTCTGTCGGCAACACGATATTCATCTCGTCGTACTACGAGGATGGAACCAAACTCATTGCCCTCGACGCGGAGAGCGGGGTTCCACGCTGGATGTCGAAACCCGGATTGCGACCCCTCGCGTACGCCGACGAGATACTGGTCGGGACGGGAGAGTACGGACTGGTCGCGGTAAACGCCACGAACGGGGAACGGGGATGGCACCTGTCGAAGCCGGGGCTGCCCGGCGACACGGCCCGATTCGGCTTCGGACCGACCATCGCCGGGGGGATGCTGTTCGGCGGTTCAGAGCGGCTCTATGCGGTCGATATCCACAGCGGGAAAGTGGCGTGGACGGCCGGAAGCGAAGGAGGGATGGCCGTTTCCGATGGCGAAACGGTGTACCGAAGCAGCATCGACGGAATCACTGCGTTCGACGCGGCTGACGGGACTCAGCAGTGGCAAACGTCAACGGGGCTGAATCTAACGGGCAGTCTCGCACTGAGCGACGAGATTCTCTACGCCGGAATCGAGGGCGGACTCGCCGGAGTGAATCCGGAAACCGGAAAGAGAAGGGTTCGATTCGAGTCGAAGCCGAACTCCAGGAGCGTCGGCCAGCCCGCCATCACAGGAAACCGAGTGTATGTGGGTGTGGGAACGAAGATGGTCGCACTGGAGGAACCATGACGAACGGAAAGCGGTCGATCGATATGGACACCGTCGTCGAGCATCTGCTCGCCGCGCTCGACAAACCGAGTCGGCTTCTCGTCCTGTGGCTGGGATTGAGTCCGGCAGTGGACCTCTTCGTCACGAAGTTTCTTGGCTCGCTGATGGTGCGACCGCTCGATGTCGCCGATTTTCATCGGGGCCGTCGTCACGCTGATCGTCGCGGTCCCCATACTCGGCTACTATCCGAACGTCAGGTTCGGGCAGGCGTTCCTGTTCAGCATCGTCACGGTCGCCTTCTACTTGCTGTTGAACGCCGTCCTCGGCGGCGACTACGGTTCGGGTGCCGGACTCCACGGGTCACCCTATCCGGTCATCGACGTCGTCCTGCTCTGGACGGCGGCGACGGCGTTCGCCTACGTGCTGGTCGTGCGAACCGACTGGTGAGCGTCCGAATCGCTGTCACCGTCGGAGTCGGAATCGTCGTCGTGGTCCGAATCCCCGTCGTCTCGGTCACTGTCGGAATCGCCATCGAGTCCGGCGGAGTACGTCTCGTCGTATTTTATCAAGTCCGCCCATCCGTCGTCCCCGTGGGCGCAGTGTTGACACATGGTATCGGAGAACGTCGGACGAAAGGATAAGGCTTTGCGTAAACTGCCTCGGGGTCAAGCCCCGAGGCTTTCGCGTGGACTCCCGTTCTATGCCGTAGCGGCAGGGGGGACGTACTCCCCACTCACGTTCAACGTCC
>NZ_JBAWAC010000340.1:0-3649 GCF_049589095.1 Haladaptatus sp.
CTGCTCGTTCGCCCCGTGGGATACGTCGAAGACCGAGCGGTAATCCGTCGCCTCGGTGACCGGAATCTGTACCTCGGAAACCGGTTCGCGGCGTGCCCCGACTACCACGACCGGGAGTTCGACTACGTCCTCTCGGCGTCCACCGAAAAACAGCCACTGACGACACACCACCATCCGCTCATCGACGGGACGGGAAACGAGTGGTTCGCGTTCGAATCGGCGGTGGACGCCGCGCGCCGACTGTATCGGGCGGACGGCTCCCTATTGATTCACTGCAAGGCGGGAATTTCACGTAGCAGCACGCTCGTCGCAACCACGCTCGCCGCCGAAGAGGATCGGCGGTTTCACGACGCGCTCGCCCTCGTCCAAGAGGCCAGACCGTACGCGATGCCCAACCCCGCACTCCACGAGTTGTCGGTGATCTACCTCGCCGCGAACCCGTAGCCGCGTCGTTCGATTTCGATTACTCGCGCTGAGGTCGCTCTGCGTGCGACAGTAGTGACTACAACTCTTTCGCGACCATCTCTCCCCAGTGGTCGAACCCGTGGCGCTCGTAGAACGCCCCGGCGCGGTCGTTTTCACGGTCCACGTCGAGGACGAGGCGGTCGAGCGGGAGGTTCTGGTCGTCGGCGAGCGCGACGGCGGCGTCCATCAACTCGTCGGCGACGCCCGTTCCGCGGTGGTCCGGGCGGACGAAAACCTCGTTCAGGATGGCGGCGTCCCAGATGAACGCTAGTTCGTTCGGGAGGACGAAGACGTAGCCCGCCAGTTCGTCGCCCGCGTCGGCGACCGTCACACAGCGTTCGTCCCGATTCACGCACCACTCAACCCAGTCGAGGTAGCGCTCGCGGTACTCGCCGGTCAGTTTCCCTTCGTACAGATCGGCCTTGTCGTCGCCGCCGGTTCCGCTCCCGAGACCGAGTTCGAACGCGCGTTTCAGCTCCCAAAATTCGTCGGCGTCGCTCGGTTCGTACGGTCGAATTTCCATACCCCCTGTGGGTGTGATAGGGGCTTACTTCTTACGTGATTCCCAGATCCGAAAGCCGAGGATGCCGAAACTCATCGCGCCGAGGAGCAACTGCCGTCCGCTTCGGACGATGGGGAACATCCGCTCCTCGTTGCTCGGATTGGGTCCCTGCGCGAGGTCGAAGCCGGTGCCGTAGTGAGTCGTGTGCGTCGTTCCGTGGGTTTCCGGCTGGAGGAACGTGTCGATGATTTCGTGTTTGTTCGAGGAACTGAGCTTTCCGGAGACGCTGTAGAACTGGTCGTGGATCGGGTAAAAGACGTTCACGCCGTTCGTGAACAGGTCGAGTCCGATCCCCGCGCCGACGTAGGCGACGAGCGCGACCCACGCGACGCGAACGCCGTACGGTCCCCATCGCTGTTTGATTCTGTTCTTCCCGACGAGGTCGGCGAGCAGGACGATTCCGATCGCTGTCGGGAGGAGGAGAGTGTGAAGGATCGCCCGATGTCCCCCCTGGACCACAGTCCCAGCAGCGTGTCGAGGTCGGGAAACGCGGCGGCAGCGAGCACTACCACGGCCGCCCGCGTGTCGAAGTGTTCGGCAAGTAGCGACGTGGCGAGTAAGGCCCCCACCGCGACGTGTACCACCGTCGATGGCATCGGGCGATGAACGAGCGCATCGCGGAAAGTAGTGCGGTGGGAACCGTCGCCGTAGGGGAAGCATACTTTCGGATGGGAACAGCTAGGTCGGGGCACTGTCGCTGATTGGTCGAGTATAACTGATTTCGCAATGGGTCTCGGAGCGCTTCCGCCTACGCCGCACTACTCGATCGTGACGGCGTTTCGCGGCGGACGATTCGTCTTCCGTCATCTCCCCCCTTTCGACACCCGTCGAATGCTAGTTTCGATACCCTTTTCCGAAGCTCACTCTCATGCCAAAATATGACAAACGCGCGCCGGACGCTCGCCGAGCAGATCGCGGGCGAGATAACGCTGAGTGACGACCCCGGAGCGACGCTTCGCAAGTGGCGAACCGACTTCGACGTGTCCCAGACTGTACTCGCCGACCATCTCGACGTCTCGTCGTCGGTCATCTCCGATTACGAGAGCGGGCGGCGCGAGAATCCGGGTATCGGCGTCGTCCGCCGCACCGTCTCAGCACTGCTCGACATCGACGAACGCCGCGGCGGCGACCGTATCCGACAGTACGCCCGCGTCCTGTCGGCGGGATTCGACAGCAGCATCGTCAACGATTTGCGCGAATACCCGACGAGCATTCCGCTCGCCGACTTTTACGACGAAATCAACGCGACGGAACTCGCGTCGGGGACGACGTCGAGCATCACGGGCCACACCGTCATCGACAGTATCGAGGCCATCACTCGCCTCTCCAGCGAGGAGTTCTACCGACTGTACGGGCAGAGCACGAACCGCGCGCTCGTCTTCACGAACGTCACGCGCGGGGAATCGCCACTGGTCGCCATGCGCGTCGTCACGCCGACGCCGAACGCCGTCGTCCTCCACGGCATCGACGCGGACGAGTTGTGGGATTACGCGCCGAAGATGGCGCAACTGGACGGCTTTTCGCTCGCCGTCACGAACTGCGAGAAGGAAACCATGTTGGACGCCATGCGCGACTTCGCCCCGTAACGAACGGTCGGATGATTTCGACTCATCCCGAACCGTTCCGAACCATTCTGAATCGTATCGAATCCGACTGTACCTACTTCGTGACATAATAAAGGGTGGCGTGGTGAAGGCCATAATTGAATCATATCAGATGTGTCTGATTGAATTAATGAGTGTGGAGAAATCACGGCACGGGGACGATGGTTGTAGTTCGACGTGTCCGTGGTGTGCAGAAGGTATCGATCATCTGTCTAATTCCGTTCGAATCGCACCGCCCGACCGCCGCCCGCCCGAACATCGTCCCGACGATTGGGGATGGCAGCTACACACCGACTGTGCCGCCGAGTGGCGCGAGTTCGTGACTCACCTCCGAACCATCGCGGGGCGTGGCGCGTTCCGGACGCTCGTCGAAGGACCGCTCTCGGGTGACGTCAACGACATGGTCGAATGGGAGTTACCTGACACGAGCTAAAATATATTTTAGCTAACACTTTTCCGCTCTCCGGCCTTTCGTTTCACCATGTCCGATACCATAGTGAAGACCGGTACGACGACGGTTGCGTTGACGACCGACGAGGGCGTCCTCCTCGCCGCGGACCGCCGGGCCAGCCTCGGCGGTCGCTTCGTCTCCAACAAGAACGTGCAGAAAGTGCAAGCTATTCTCCCGACGGCAGCGTTGACGATGGCCGGTGGCGTCGGCGATTTGCAGGCCTTCATCCGCACGCTCCGTGCCGAATCCTCCCTGTACGAGACGCGTCGCGACCATCCCATCGACATGGCTGCGCTCTCGACGCTCGCCGGGAACCTCTTTCGCAACGGTCCCTACCGCGGCGGGCAACCGACGCTCGGCGGCGTCGATGCGACCGGAGCGCACATCTACAGCCTCGACGGTGCGGGCGGCGTCATGGAAGACGACTACAGCGCCGCCGGAAGCGGAATGCAACTGGCCTACGGTGTCCTCGAACGCGAGTACGACCCCGACCTCTCCCTCGAAGGCGCACGGCGCGTCGCGGCCAACGCCGTCGAGAGCGCCGTCCAGCGCGATACCGCCAGCGGT
>NZ_JBAWAC010000341.1:0-6047 GCF_049589095.1 Haladaptatus sp.
CATCGTTGTTGCTCGTCGGCTCGCGTTTTGGTTTGCTCACCGGTGGTTTCGGTTTCGTCAGTCGGTCGGGTACGTGTATCAGTCATGGCGTACTATCAGGAGAGAGAGGGTCGATGGTGCACTACGAGAGTGAGAGAATCGATAGACATATCTCATAGGACCTACACCGTCTTAACTCCAGTGGCAAAAACACCCATTTTCCCGGGGCGTAAACTGGTGTTTTATCGGAGATGGCACGGGAAGAATGCAGTATTCGATTTTCTCGCACGACTCCGCTGATGGCCTTCTTTATCAGCCATTCGGCAGTGAGTATCGAAACCCTTACCGCTCGTCCGAGGGTTCATGAACACATGAGCGACACGCCTCCCGGACCGGACGAGGTTCGGTACGTCGCACGGTTGGCCCGCGTCGGGGTTTCCGACGAGGAAGCCGAGCGATTTGCCGAACAGTTCGCGGATATTCTGGGTTACTTCGAAACGCTGGACGAGGTACCCGAGGTCGAACGCGAGGACGACCTCGTCAACGTCATGCGCGAGGACGAGGTTCGAACCAGCCTCGACCAGGCCGATGCGCTGGAAAACGCACCGGAGACCGAAGACGGCTACTTCAAAGGACCCAACGTCTCATGAGCGACATATTCATCACCGAGGAAACCATCGACGGTGCGGACGACGGCCCGCTCGCCGGAAAAGCCGTCGCCGTCAAGGACAACATAAGTACGAAAGGAATCCGGACGACGTGCGGGTCGGCCATGTTGGAGGAGTACGTCCCGCCCTACGACGCGACCGTCGTCACGCGGTTGAAGGACGCCGGGGCCACCATCGTCGGCAAGGCCAACATGGACGAGTTCGGGATGGGAACCACGACCGAAACGTCAGCCTTCGGCCCGACGGAAAACCCGGTCGCGGAGGGTCACGTCGCAGGTGGCTCCTCCGGCGGCAGCGCGGCCGCCGTCGCGGCCGGTGAGGCCGACCTCTCGCTCGGGACGGACACGGGTGGCTCGATTCGCTGCCCCGCCGCGTTCTGTGGCGTGGTCGGCATCAAACCCACCTACGGACTCGTCTCGCGGTACGGACTCGTCGCCTACGCGAATAGCTTGGAGCAGGTCGGTCCAATCGCACCGACGGTCGAGGAGGCCGCTTCCCTGCTCGACGTCATCGCCGGGCCGGACGACCACGACGCGACGACCCGCGAGGAAGGCGCGGACGCCGACTACGCGAGCGCCGCAGACGGCGACGTGGACGGCCTCGATATCGGCGTCCCGACCGAACTCGTGGAGGGTGCGGACGAGGGCGTCGTTTCCCGCTTCTGGGACGCCATGGACGAACTCGAATCGCAGGGAGCGACGGTCCACGAAGTGTCCCTCCCGTCGATCGAACACGCCGTCGAAGCCTACTACGTCATCGCCATGTCCGAAGCCTCCTCGAACCTCGCCCGGTACGACGGGGTTCGTTACGGCGAGTCCGGAGGCTACGACGGCAACTGGAACGAGACCTTCGCCGAGACGCGCGAGGAGTCGTTCGGCGACGAGGTGAAACGACGCATCCTGCTCGGCACCTACGCCCTCTCGGCCGGGTATCACGACAAGTACTACAAGAAAGCACAGGACGCCCGCTCGTGGCTCAAGGGCGATTTCGACGACGCCTTCGAGGACGTGGACGTGCTCGCCAGTCCGACGATGCCGACGCCGCCGTTCGAACTCGGCGAGAGTCTGGACGACCCGCTCCAGATGTACCTCGCGGACGCGAACACCGTCCCCGTCAACCTCGCCAACCTCCCCGCGATTTCCGTCCCGGCGGGCGAAACCGACGGTCTCCCCGTCGGCGTGCAGTTCATCGGGCCGAAGTTCGGCGAACAGCGCGTGATCCGGGCCGGAAGCGCGTTGGAGTAACGAACCGTTTCGGGTTTTTTCGGGAGACAGTCACGCCGGTTCGTAAGACGATGATCGAGGAGAGAAATCGTTTGGAAACCTGTTGACACGTGTCCAGTTTCACCGGGACGTCAACTGTGCCGCTATCGAACTCCACCATTCGACGGCAGAATAAAACGGATGATAAACTAGAAACCATATTATAGTATAAACAACCTATTATTCGATGCGATTCCGATGATAGTCAAAGCAGAAGACGCGGAGACGAACGAATTTCAAGGCGTGCAGTTCGACGTGCTCGCGGTCGGCGACGAGTCGATGGTGACGAAGATGCACTTCGAAGAGGGCAACGATGTTCCGCCGCACAGCCACGAAAGCGAACAGATCGGATACGTGATGTCGGGGACGTATCGAATCCACATCGGAGACGACGAGGAAACGATAGAGACCGGGGACAGTTATTCGATACCGGGTGGCGTCGAACACAGCTACGAGATAATCGATTCCGGGGAAATCATCGACGTCTTCTCGCCACCGCGAGAGAATTATCTGTGAGGATGTAGCGACAGTAGTCGAGGGTGAAACGGACGACGTGAAATCTCCGCCAACGCTTATTTCTTTCCGGCAGTTCGATTGTCCGTATGGTAGGTACCGTCGTCGAAGTCGAGATTCCAGCCGACGAATTCGCGCTCTGGGAAACGTTGACGGAGCACGAAAACCTCGAATTCGAGATCGAGCGCGTCGTTGCACACGAGAGCGATAGGGTGATGCCGTTCGTCTGGGCGAGCGGCGGGGAAGGAGACATGGAATCGATCTTGGAGGAGGACACGAGCGTCGAAAACCTGCAGTTGCTCGCGGACTTGGACGAAGAACAGTTGTACCAGATGGAGTGGACCGACCACATCCAAACGCTCATTCATATCCTCGTGGACGAGGAGGCAACCGTCCTCTCCGCGTCCGGGAACAGCAACCACTGGCATCTCCGCATTCTCTTTCCGGACCGGAACGCGTTGTCGGACACCTACGACTACTGCCGTGAAAACGACCTCACGCTCGACATTCGGAATATCTACGAGTTAGAACAGGGTCGGAAGGGACGGTTCGGCCTCACCGACGAACAACAGGACACGCTCACGCTCGCGTTCGAACGTGGCTACTACGATATTCCCCGGGAGGCGTCGGCCGAAAACCTCGCCGACGACCTCGAAGTGTCACACCAAGCCATCTCCGAGCGACTGCGGCGCGGTCACCGCAGCCTCGTGAAAAACACGCTCATAATCGGACGAAACGCCGACGAACCGCAGTAAAATCGATTATTCCTCGTACGCGAGGTTCATGATCCACTGCGAGAAGGCGTCGCTCTCGGGATCGATTTCCTCCTCCCCGATAAACGGCGAGAGCATGTCGCCCGCCATCAACAGCGAGAAATCGAGGTCCTTCGCGGCGGGCGTGATGAAGTAGGTGTTGTGCCCCTCGTAGACGGTCTCCTGTCGCTGGACGAACCCCTGTCGCTCCAATGACTCCACGATTCGACTACCCTTGCGCGACGAGACATCGAGGTTTTTCCAGAAGTCGCTCTGGTGGATACCGCCGCTCTCGCGGACGAGTTCGAGGCCGTTGTACTCGTCCTCAGTGAGGTCTTCCTCGGACGTTGCCGTGCTCATGTTCAATACAGGGACGGGTGGGCGTTTAAATGTGACTTTCCACGTTATCGTACGGGGTTTCACAAGGAGGGCCGTCGGCGAACTCGTAGCTCCCGGTGCCGTCCTCGAACACGGTGACGATGGACGACGAGCGGGTTCCGTATCCGTCGCCGTGGACGCAGACGCCGATGTCGTGATTTCGGAGGGTGTCCTTCGCCGATGCTCGCCATTCGGGGAGCGACGGCGGGTCGTCCGCGGTCACGTCGACGCGCGGCAGAATCCGTTCGGATTTCGGGGCGTTCGCGTCGAATCCTCGGTTGACGACGACGTGGACGCCGGGATCGAGTCGCGTCGTTTCGAGCGCGCCGTCCCACTCCAGGAGGGTCGCCTCGTTCGCGTCCGCGAGCAGGAGGTTGAATCCGGCGTATCGGTGTTCGTCGAGTTCACCGGTGACGAACTCGCGGGCGGATGCGGCCGACTCGTGAGCCAGCGTGTCGCGTACCAGCAGGCCACGGGAGCGCTCGCCCTCCAGTTCGACCCAGCGGTTCGTCACGCCGACGAACAACCCCGAATCGTTGTACCCGATCCACGTGCCGCCCGCCTCCTCGTCCTGCGGGGCGACGACCGTCGGATCCCGGTCGAGCACCCTTGGCGGGCGGGAAGGCCGACCGAACGCTTCGTCACGGTTCGCGGCCGCGACGACGGGTGCGTCCTCGAAAACCTGCCACGCAACGATGAGTGTACACACGTGGAGAGGTTGGTCTCGATTCGATAAAAGGCTTCGTCGGCCCCGCCGTTTATGCGAATCCTCGTCGTGACTACCCCGGGGAGTTTCGAACATGACATACAGACGCGATGTACTGAAGACCGGCGCGACGTTGGGGGTCGGGATGGGAGCGCTCGGAACCGGCGTCGGGTCCGCACAGATGAGCGGCAGTCCGTCGTTCAGCACGGGCGAGATGACGGGCGAAAATCAACCGAAGAACGTCGAAGCGAACGCCGACGGAGTAGCAATGTTCACCCAGGCCGGGGAGAACGTCCGGTACGTCCTGCTCGTCTCTAAACTGGAGGACGTCACGGAAGCACACATCCACATGGGCCGGAAGGGACAGATCGGGGCCGTCGTCGTCTGGCTGTATCCGAGTCCGAAAGCGACCGACGGACAGCAGTTCTCCGGCGAGTTCAACGGCGTGCTCGCGTCGGGAACGTTCGATTCGAGCGACCTCGTCGGGCCACTGAAAGACGAACCGCTAACACAGCTGTCGAGCGTCATCCAGACCGGGGAGGCGTACGTCAACGTCCTCACGAAGCAGTATCCCGAGGGGGAGATTCGGGGTCAGATATCGCCGGTTTCGAACGCCGAGGCGAAATTCAAGGAAAACCTCGACGTGAGCACGGGCAACGGTTTGGGAATCCAGCGCTCCGTGAGTCTGCAGATACAACAATCGTAAAATCGCCGATCACCGGAACCGCTCGCGAACCGCCTCGCGGTCGATGGTTCCGGAGGTCGTCCTGGGGAGTTCGACAGCGATGTCGAGAAGCCGCGGGTGTTTGTACCCGGCGAGGCGACCATCGCAGAACTCGCGCACCGAGTCCAACGTCACGGACGTCTTGGCGACGGGAACGACCAGCGCCGCGATTCGCTCGCCCCACTCGTCGTCTTCGACGCCAACGACCGCGACTTCCGACACGTCGGGGTGGTCGCGGAGTACGTCCACGACTTCGCCGGGATGGACGTTCTCGCCGCCGGTGACGATGCGGTCGGCGCGGCGGTTCAACACCCAGAGACGGCTACCCTCGTCGCGGTAGCCGACATCGCCCGTCCGAAGGCCGTGCTCGCCGAACGCTTCGTCAGTCGCTTCGGGATTACCGTAGTAGCCAGCCATCACGGTCGGTCCGGAGACGACGAGTTCGCCGGGTTCCCCGGTCGGTGCGAGCGTCCCGTCGTCGCGGACGACGGAGACGTCCGTGAACACGAGTGGTCGACCGACCGTTCCGAGGTGTGAAACCGCTTCGTCGGGGGTCGCGGTGGCTATCTGCGAGGCGGTTTCGGTCATGCCGTAGGTCGGGCAGACCGGCACGTCGCGCTCCGAACACTCCGCGATGAGGTCGTCGCGGGCGGGTGCACCGCCGAGGAGGACGAACCGAAGCGAGTCCGCGAGGTTTCCCTCGTCCAGCAACCGCCGGAGCATCGTCGGAACGAGCGAAATCCCGGTCGCCTTGTACGTCCGGAGGAACGAACGGGTGTCCTCGGCGTCGAAGCCTTCCTGCACGACGACCGTCGTTCCGTACAGCGCGGAGCGCAGGAGCGGTGCAAGGCCACCCATGTGGTACGTCGAGAGACAGAGGTGCCAGCGGTCGCCCGGGAGGACGCCGAGGCGGAACGCCGAGGCGGTCGCGCTGGCGTACAGGTTACCCATCGTGAGCGTGACGGCTTTCGGGTTGCCGGTGGTCCCCGACGTGAACAGGAGGACCTGCGGGTCCGCACGCGACCACTCCGCACGTTCGAACTCCTCCCCCTCACAAGCCGAAAG
>NZ_JBAWAC010000342.1:0-2598 GCF_049589095.1 Haladaptatus sp.
CCGTTCGGCGGTGCCGACCCGTTGGGCGGGGCCGACCCGTTCGGTGGAGCGGAACCGTTGGGTGCAGTGCGCCCTCCCTGTGAACCGGATGCCGAGTCGTCCTCGTTCACCTCCTCGTCCTTGTACAGCGCGACGTCGAGCGTTCCGGAGTATCCCGAATCGGTCTTCGTGACGTCGAGCAGGAGTTGTGAAGCGCTTCCCTGCTGGAAGATGTTGTCGTCGGCATTGCGCGTATCGCGCTCGTCGCGTTCCGAGTACGGCTCTTTCGCGTACACCGTGTCGGTGAGGTCGTCGTCGAAGAACAACTGCGAGGTGAACTCGTAGGCGTCGGTCGCGTCCTCAGACGAGCGAATCTTGAAGTGGATGTGAACCGCCCGCCCCGGATACCAACCGGGGTAGATGGTCGTGAACGACGCTCCGCCGTTCTCGTCCGTGCTCTGAATCCCGCGGAGGAAGTCCTTGCCCACCGTTCCCTGCGCTTGGACGTCGGAGTACACCCCGTCGACGTTTGCGTGCCAGACGTCGACGATGGCGTTTTCGAGCGGCTCACAGGTGTCGTCCGACAGGTCGTGCACCGTGAAGTCGAGGTCGAGGCGGATTCCCTCCTGCTGGTTGCCAGTTCCGGTGTCCGACCGGATGTCGGAGCGACGGAGGTTCTCGTCGACGTAGTACGGTCCCTCAGTGAGTTCCGTCATGGCGACGCACGCGGTCGTTCCGTCGTCAGTCGTGACGGTAGTGCTCGTCATGGTACCCGTCGCCGGGTAGTCCGAATCCGTCGTCGACATTGGGGTGGCGGTCACCGTCCCGGACGAACTGTTCGTTTCCGTATCCCCGTTCGAATCGCTCGACGTCGAACAGCCGGCGAGAAACGCCAGCGCGGGGGCACCGCCGAGTGCGATGGCCTGTCTACGAGTGAGTAACCGACCGACCGGTTCATCGTCGTTGTCCATATCTCGACGTTGTCGGATTCCCATAAGGGAATTTGCCGAAATCACGCGAAAACGACCCGGAAGTCAGGCACAAATTCGTCCCACAACGGGGACACCACGGGATGGAACGGCGTCCGCGACCTGTACTCGATTCGTCCTATCAATCCGCAATGAATCATCCCTCGCTGTTACGAGACATCACAACCGTTACACACGACGTACCCCACTTGCCTCCAGAAACCGAGATAGCCGGTGCTATTCTTTTACCACCGGGTCTTTATTGCATCGTATGGGCAGTCGCGAATCGACACGAGCATCATCCGATTTTCGTGATCGGGTGCAGTTTTACCTCGTAGATCACCGAACGCCGCTCGGGAAGGCGATCGACGTCTGGCTACTGGTACTGAATCTGCTGTTCGTCGGCGTCTTCGTCGCACAAACCTACTCCCTTTCGGCGACGGCGGAGGCGTGGCTATGGCGACTGGAGGTCGGCATCGCGTTCGTGTTCGTGGTCGAGTACGTACTCAGGCTGTACGGCGCTCGGGACCGCCTCGCGGAGTTCACGAACCCGTACACGATGGTCGATCTGCTGTCGGTACTCCCGACACTGGCAGTGTTGTTCCTGCCCGCCTCGGTCGTCATCGTCAACATCGGGTTCCTCCGGGCTATTCGCGTCGTACGGGTGCTTCGGTTCTACCGATTTACGGAGGACGACGAGTTCTTCTTCGGCACCGTGTCGGTCGGCACCCTTCGAACCATGAAACTCCTGTTGACGGTGCTGGTCATCTTCTTCGTCTCCGCGGGCCTGTTTTTCAGCGTCGAGTACCGGACGAACCCCGCCGTGAACAACTTCGGTGACGCGTTCTACTACACGGTCGTAACCCTCACGACCGTCGGGTTCGGCGACATAATCCCGACCACCTGGATGGGCCGATGGGTGACGGTAGCCGGGGTGCTCACTGCGATCATCCTCGTCCCGTGGCAGGCGGGAAAGATCGTTCGAGAATGGACACACAGGGGAAAAGTCAACGTCACGTGCCCCCAGTGCGGTCTCTCCTACCACGACCGGGACGCGTCTCACTGCAAAGCGTGCGGTCACGTCATCTATCAGGAGTACGATTCGCGGCAGTAGTGGGACCGAGAAACCGCATCCAGCACCGACCATCCGATCACCGCTCTCCGCCGAACCTTCCCCCTCGACCCAATCCCAACGATTCACCAACCAACCCAACCGATCCGACCAATCCGACCAATCCGACCAATCCGACCAACCCAACCAACCCTTAACCTCCCACCACGAGACGGGGTACCCAATGCCCAACGCAACCGTCTGTTTGTGCTTCGACTTCGACGCAGTTTCGGGATGGATTCACGGCCACGGGGCGACCGATAGCCCGGTGAAACTCTCGCGTGGGCGGTACGGCGCTGCGGTCGCCGCGCCGCGTATCCTCGACCTGTTCGACCGGTTGGACGTGCCCGCGACGTGGTTCACGCCAGGGCACACCATCGAGAGCTTTCCCGAAATCTGCGGCGAGGTACACGACCGCGGTCACGACGTCCAGCATCACGGCTGGCACCACACGCCGCCCGCAAAGTTCGCGGATAGAGAAGACGAGCGCGCCGACTTCGAGCGCGGCATCGAAACGATTCGGGACTTGACGGGCGAGAA
>NZ_JBAWAC010000343.1:0-2060 GCF_049589095.1 Haladaptatus sp.
TCGACACGTCGGTTCGTGGCGGAATCGAGCCTTTCTTCGAGTTGAACCGGACCTGTGCGTCCTTGGTTCCGGCGTATCGGAGCCACTTCTTGGCGGCATCAGGTGCGGGCGTGTTCTTCGGGTACACCCACGAGTCCATGTTCATCGCGTAGTAGCCCTCGGTACCGGGGAAGGCGACGTAGTCCCAGTCCTTCTTGTACTCGAACCCGTCGTCTGCGGCGAACATGCCGGCCACCCAGTCACCCTGCTGGATGAACGCCGCGTTTCCGTTCATCACTTTCTTGTTGCCTTCTTTGAAGCCGATGGTGCCCGCGTCGTCCGAGAAGTACTTGCTGTAGTCAGCGAGCGTCTTGAACGCGTTCGCGATGGGTTCCTTGCCGATGGAACCGTCCATGAACTTCTGGTAGCCATCCCAGCCCTGCTGGCCGAGGAACACCGCGCCCCAGAGCTGAAGGGTCGTCCACGGGCTCTTGGTCGATTGAGCCATCCCGACGGCGTTCGTGTTCTTCTCGACCTTCTTCATCGCGTCGGTCAGGTCCTTCGGACTCTTGAGGTCTCCCGGACTGACACCCGCCTGCTTGAGGACCTTCTTGTTGTAGAAGACGTTGTTCATCCGGTGAATGTTCGTCGGAACACAGATGTACGTTCCATCCGGCTTTCCGGCGTTACGCGGCCCTTTCGCGTAGGCCTTCTTCATGTTGTTCTTGCTCCAGACGGAGTCACCGATGTCTCCGAGGATGTTACCGTCCTTCGACTGGAACTGGAGCAGGTTCTTCCCCGGCCAGTCGGCCCAGCTTCCCGGCGGGTTCTGTTTCTTCAGTCGGTTGTTGATGACGGTGTTCAGGGTCGTGTTTCCGCCGCCGCTGATGCCCTTGAGTTTCGAATCGACATCGGGGTACTCCTTCTCGAACCCCTGGTACATGCTTTTGATAGCACTGAGTCCGTCCCCAGGACTCCAGCCGTGCATGAGAAGCAGCTGCTTGTTGCCGCCACCACCCATGAAGCTCGAACAGCCGGAGAGACCAGCCAGACCGGCAGTTCCGGCTAGTCCGGTTGCTTTCATATAGCTACGCCGCGATAGGTTGTTGGATTTTTTACCTGTCATATCTGCACATCATCCACGTCTACCTTTACCATTTGTCACGGGGTACTTAATCATTATTGGATTACTTCGCCACCGAGTGAATATTTCTGTGACAAATTTCGTGGAATCAATTCCCCCTTACCCTTCCGAAACCAACTCAGTCCCGTTTCGGTGGGTTTTACGCCCGCCCACATCGACCCTCCAAACGCATGAGCGACGAGGATTATCGAATCGAAGAGGACAGCCTCGGGGAGATGCAGGTACCGGCCGACGCCTACTGGGGTGCACAGACCCAGCGTGCGGTCGAGAACTTCCCTATTTCGGGGATCACGTTCGGACGACGGTTCATTCGCGCGCTTGGCATCGTCAAGAAGGCGGCCGCGCAGGCGAACCGCGACCTCGGAATGATCGAGGAGGACGAAGCGGAAGCCATCATCGAGGCCGCGGACGAGGTCATCGCGGGCGAACTCGACGACCAGTTCCCGGTGGACGTGTTCCAGACCGGGTCCGGCACGTCCTCGAACATGAACGCGAACGAGGTCATCGCCAACCGCGCCGCCGAGATCTACGGGGCGGAAATCGGGGACCGCGTGATCCACCCGAACGACCACGTCAACTTCGGCCAGTCGAGCAACGACGTGATTCCGACCGCGATGCACGTTTCGGCGCTCGAAGCCGTCGAGAAGGACGTTCTTCCGGCACTCGACACCCTCCGCGAAGCCCTCGCCGAGAAGGAAGAGGAGTACGACGGCGTGGTGAAGACCGGCCGCACGCACTTACAGGACGCGACGCCCGTGCGCGTCGGACAGGAGTTCGGCGGCTACCGCTCGCAGATCGAAAAGGGACTCTCGCGCGTTGACTACGTCCGGGACCATCTCAGCGAACTCGCGCTCGGCGGAACGGCGGTCGGGACCGGGCTGAACACCCACCCCGAGTTCCCCGGCCTCGCCGCCGAGTACATCAGCGAGGAGACCGG
>NZ_JBAWAC010000344.1:0-5283 GCF_049589095.1 Haladaptatus sp.
ACTTTCATGACTCGAATCACTATCTTCGTATGTTCCATCTGGGTGTGCAGTCTTCACTCGCCCACTCCACGCTCGACACGGGAGAAAGGAAGGAGATGGACAGGAAGGGAAGAAAGGAGACGACCAAAGGGACGAGAGATCGAGGGATGGAGAGTAGACTGACGAGGGAAGGTTCGATGGCTCTGATATCGACATCACGTACCGCCCCGCCGCGTACCATGCATTCGAACCGTCCAATCGGCGACCCTTGAACGTTGCTATTTCAGTTCAATGTGAGAGCAATATCTTATATATCTGTGCCAATCTAGCGCACAGGAACACGCTGTCCAGCGGACGGACGTACCGTGTCGAGGTGCTTTTGCATCCAGAGTTCGAGCGTCGTAATGGCCGAAATCGGCTTCAGGTGGTCCGCGTGTCCGTCGAGGTGTTCGTGTTGGAGAGTCCGCACTCCATCGGCATCGAAAATCTCGCGGTCGGAGGCATCGTCGAGCAGGGAATCCACGAACGCGCGCATCTTCGGGTCGTTTCTGTACCAGCGACCCATCCGGCACGTATCCGGTCCCGTGGCCCGCTTTTTGAGATTGTCCGCGACGAACCCGAGCGCGTGCAGCGCGAGCGGTGACGTCGGCGGCCGGTTCGTCCGATTGTAGGGGACGCGTGCGGAGGGACCACCGACACGACGGGCGACTTCAAGTTTGAGCGGCGCGACAGCGGACGGCACCCTACCACGGGTACCGGGAATCGCCCCGATTCGATAGCGCTGGTAGGGCATCCGAGCGACGTGGTTCATGAACTCGCCGTCGGCGAACGGCACGCGCGTCCCGGCCTGACTGCGATAGAGGCGGTTCGACCGGAAATGGGAGTCGGCGAACAGTTCCCAGAGCGCATCGAGGGTCCGGTGTTCCCGCCGTGGCTGCGTGCTCCCTTCGACCACTCGACTGAGCGACTGCGTGGGCGAGACGTCCGACGAGAGGATGGATTGCACCTCGTGAGGGGAGAGCTGACCCTTCTGGGCGACCAAGGCGTCCACGGACGACTTGCCGGTCAGGTACGACCGATACAGCACGTCGCCGAAGAACTCGCCCTGACTGCTCCCTTCGAACAGCACGTCGACCTCCCCCGACACGTCGTTCAGGACGGGCGGGAGGTTGACGAAGAACGACCACTGGAGCATGCCGTCCATGATGTCTACGCCTCGTTCGATGGATTCCATGAACTCGCTCGCGGAATAGTTACAGAACTGGTTGGGAACCGAAAGCGCGTCGGAGACGCGCTCGGCACCGAGGCGGTCCTCCTGCGTCGCCGAGTTGTCGTAGGTGAACGTTCGGATGGTGTCGATTTCGTCCTTCAGTGCGGCGGTAAGCGTCCTGCTGTCGAGGCCCCCGGAGAGCCAGACGCCGGTTCGGCCGTCGATGGTACCCGCGACGTTGCCGACCACTCGGCGATAGCGTTCGATCGCCTCGTCGACGTAGCCCTCCTGCGGGTCGATACCGAAATCGGGCTCCCAGTAACGACGGGATTGGACGTTCCCGTCCTCGTATCGGAGGTACGATGCGGGTCGAAGCGATTGCACGTCGTTCACGAGCGTTTTGCGGCCGAATACGTAGCCCATGAACAGCATGTCGCTCACCGCGCGTTCGTCCACCCGCGGCGCGTGGAGTTGGGAGATGAGGGATTTGAGTTCGCTGCCAAACAGGAATCCATCGACGGTCGAGTAGTAACAGGGCCGCGTTCCGAGTTTGTCCGTGGCGACGATGGTGGAGGAGCGGTCGGCGGCGACGAGCAGGAACGGTCCGCTGAGTTCCGGGAGGGTTCGATCGGGATCAGCGAGCACCCGCTCGAAAATCTCGCCGTTCGAACGACCCAGTTCGTCCCGATTCGATATCACGCCGTGCAGGACGCCGACCTTCTTGCCGTCACGCCACGTCGTCCATCCGTTTGGGTCTCGGTCGCCGTGGTGAACGAGTCCGATTCGACGGTCGCCAATCGATCGTTCCGCAGTCTCGTACCATTCCTCGTGGTCCATCGCGTCGAGCATCTCGTCGAATGCTCGATCGCTAAGGGTACCACCGGTTACGCCGGGCATGGGAGAAACGTTCACCACTGCCTATATTGTTATGAGACGCCTTCGACCGGGTTAGGCTCGACATGAAGAAAATCGAAGGGGAAGCTGAAACGAAGTTGGGCCGGGCTACTACCGCCGACCGACGAATATCGTAAAAGCAGTACCGCCATCCGGCCGTCTTTGTAAGGAGACCTCTTCCTGTTTTTCCGTTTCAAAAACGGCAATCGCTTGGGTCAACCCAGTCGGTGTCGATAACTCACCCGAACCGTTATCCGTATTCCCACCATACGTGGGAACATGACGAAAGTGGATTCGAAGGGACGAATCGTCCTTCCACAGCGAATTCGGGAACGACTGGGAATCTCTCCTGGTACTGAAGTCGAGGTCAAAGAAGAGGATGGTAAGGCCGTCGTTCGACCGGAAGACGACCCCGAACGAATTCTCGACCGAATGGACGAACTGATCGACGGGATCTCCGACGACGAACAGTCCCGTACGCCATACAGCGAGCTGGGTCCACAGGCGAAGGACCATCTCGATACTATTCGTGAACAAGCGTCTCGCTACGAGTCCGAATCGGACGATGAGTGAGGGGCCGTATCTCTTCGATGTGGGCGTGACGGCGATAGCACATTCGGGTACACCCGTCGATGAGACGCCGCTATCGTACGTTCGGCAAGCGATCGCCGGTGAGATCGACGCCATCGTTCCCTACGCGTCCGTTATCGGCGCGCACAACGTCCTGACGAGCTATTACGGGGTTTCGAACAAACAGGCATCCCAACTCATGCAGAATTTCATGGACTCGAAGCGAGTCCATTGGTACGACGGGATGTCCGAGGAGGTCGTTCGGAACGGCTTCTCACAGGCGAGTGCGGTGAACATCGGCGGCTGGGACGGATACTACGCGGCAGTTGCGAAGTCGGAAGGGGCCAAGACGATCCTCACCATCGACGACGATTTCGAGAAAATCTCCGGTGTCGAAACAAACGTTATTCTCTCCCCGGAGGAGTTCGCTATTCTGAACGACTATCTGGGGTACTAATCTATATCGCATTTATGAGGTCTCAATTCAGAATGGAATCAGCCACTCTTTGAGAGGGGGCATCACCGAGAAACGGCGGCGCGACAAGCCGTTCGACGAAAATATCGAGATCGATATCGCAGCGGATCCGCAACTGCATCGGACAACCTCGAACCGGGTGATTCAGGCAGACTCATCGCTGAAGAACTCGGCACAGAGTTTCCGCTCCGCGGCCCGAAGGTGTTCGTGGAACGTCGAACGCGAGATGCGCATGGATTCGGCGAGTTCCTCCCCCGTCACGGGTCGCGGCCAGTCGAAAAAGCCGCTGACGTAGGCTTTCTGAAGCGAGGCCAACTGGCGCTCCGTGAGCGAATCGGTCAGGGTCTCGATGAAATCCTGTTTGGTCTTCGCGGGACGCTCGCGGTGGCGGTAGGCCAGCAGTTCCGTTCCGGAGTACGAATCCTTTAAGCGCTCGATGAGGCCGCGAACGTCCGCCTCCTGTGGGAACTCGACGAGAACGCGGGATTCGTCCGGCGTGGCCGATATCTCCTGCGTCTTCCCGCCGTAATCCGACATCGTGGAGACGAGCGTCCCCGCCGGGAGGACGAACTCGAAGAGGGTTTCCTCGTCCTGTTCGGCCACCAATCGTGCATCGAGAACGTCGTCGCGCTCCGAGACGATGTCGAACACGTCGTCCGCGGACGCACCCTGAATAGAGAAGAACGATACCACCGAACCGTCGTCGTGGTTCGTCGATTGCAAGTAACTGATTTCGGCGTCGGTTCGCTCCGCGATATCCACGAAGAAGAGGTCCGAACTTCGGAACGAGAACTCGGCTTCGACGACGCTGTCCGCGATGAGGATCCGACGCGTCTCGCGGGCGTTAATGGCGCTACCGATGGCGCGAGCGAGCGACTTCAGAACGACCTGCTCGCGCTCGTCGAACGCGTCGGATTTCGTCGCGCTTACCACGAGCACGCCGTACTCCGTGTCGTGGTACGAGATGGGAAGCGCCGCGGCCGCCGCACATCCCTCGATGTCGAGGTGGGCGATCTGTAGCTCCCCGGTCTCCAGCGCCTCGTGCACGATGGGATGTTCGGGGTCCGGATCACACTCCCCCGCGACTGTCCGCACCTCCACGCCGTCAGTTCGAACGTCGCGCTCGCCGACCCACGCGAAGGTGTAGGGTTCGACCTGCGTCACCTGCGTGCAGAAGGCCGTCTCGATGGCCTCGCGTGTCGGCGCTTCGACCACCGCGCTCGTGACGTCCCCGAGCAGTCCCTCGATGCGTTCGAGCAGGTGTTCGAGTTCGTCCGCCCGCTGGCGGGCGGCGAACTCCGCCCGCTTTCGCTCCGAGATGTCCGTCTGGAACCCGACGAAATGACTGACGTCGCCCGTGTCGTCACGAATCGGTGCGATATCGACCCGATTCCAGAACTCCGTTCCATCCTGACAGTAGTTCAACAGCTCGACCGAAACCGGTTCCTCGTCGTGGATGGCCTCACGCATCGTCCGGACGGGTTCCGGCTCAGACTCCTCCCCCTGCAAAAACCGACAGTTGCGGCCCAGTACCTCGTCGGAAGGGTACCCGGTCAGTTCCTCGAACGCCTCGTTGACGTACAACAGCGGTTGGTCGTCCGGTTGTGCGTCCGCGATGGTGATACCGACCGGGGCTTCGTTGATGGCCCGCTCCTTCAGATCGAGTTCCGCGACGACGTCCTCCGTGGCGGCCTCGGACCGCTGAAAGAGCACCGTCACGCCGTCAGCACCGGGATGAACGGTCGCCTGATATCGGGCATCGAACGTGATGTGGAACGGTTCGGGGCGGTCGTTCCGCCGCGCCGTCTTACAGTGGTCGAGAATCGTCTCACCCGCCGCCGTGGGAAGCGCCGTCGGCAACTGTTCGTCGATACCGACGCCGAGCAGTTCCCGTGCCGGGTCGTTGAGATACGTCACCCGCCAGTCGGAATCGAGCGCGAGCAGTGGATCGGAGAGTCGTTCGAGAGCCTGACTCGCCCCCACGTGCGTCTCGTCAGGAAGGTCCATACGGACAGTAAGGGCCGACGGGAAATAGTAGTTCAGTTATCGGTTACGAGTCAGGGGTTCGTTTCGGTGGTTCCGATCCCTCGTCGGCTCCTTTTTGTCCCTTTTGGCACGACGTTTTTGGAGACTCGCCTCCTGTGTGCGGATATGC
>NZ_JBAWAC010000345.1:0-2188 GCF_049589095.1 Haladaptatus sp.
GAGTCGGTAGAACCGATATACATCGCTGGGCGTTTTCGAACGGCTTCGAGCCCTTCGAGAACTTGAATCTGCCCAGCACTATACTCATTTCCGTCGCTCATAAATTCTGATTTTTAGTAGGCAGGCACCACTGATAAAGTTCACGCACGCGCGCGTAGAGCAGAGTAAAATTATCCGACACACCGGATTTATCCCACGCCACTCAGGAGATAGAAAGTGAGATCCGCCACGTCGATTTCGCGTCGTTTCGCCGGAAGACACGAGCAAACTCGTACGTTCCCCGAGGGAGACAGGACGTGTTTTCTGGATGGTTCCATAGTTGATACGTTTTCTCCCACGTCCCCCCACTCGGAACCGTGATCGACCGTTCCTGATCGGGAACACCTCGTTCGAGCACGCGCGCGTCAGGTCGCCAACAGTCCCAACAGTCGTCCGTCCGCGTCCAGTTCGTCCCCTCGCCGACCAGCAACGCCCGAGCAGTTCCCGACGATTTCGTTCCGGTGACGAGGTCCAACCCGCGCGGCCGGTCGTACGAGAGGGTCACGGATTCCGACGACCGATTCCGGAGCGAGAGGACCAGTTCGGCGGTATGCGCGTGGGTGATTTTCGACTTCCGGAGCGAGAGCGACCCGGTGATACCTCCGGTTTCGAACGAACCGGCGTCGGCCACCGTGACGACGCGAACCGTTCCCGATGCGGACGATGTCGTGGTCACACCCTGGTTTCGGGTCGTTTCGGTAGTCGAGTTCGTTTCCGTCGTTCGCGTCCCATCGGTCGTACCAGCGGCGGTCGAATCCGACGCGGTCGACGTAGTCGACGTGTCGGATGACTGGCCGAGACACCCCGCAAACGCACCGGTGCCAGCCACCCCCGCGAGGATGAATCGTCGGCGATGCATACGGAACGTCTCGCATTCCACGGATAAAATCACGGTGATGACTCAAATGCCCCTTTGACCGATGGTCCCCACAATCGAACGACGAAAACCGCATCCGGGCGACTCGAAACATCCCCGTTTCGTACCCGCTGAAATCCCCAACCGTCGAAAAACACGGCGTAACCGCCTCTCCGCGTTCACTTTCACTTTCACTCCGCACCATCGGCGCAGTTTTAACGTTCCCGCCGATAAATACTGGCGAAGAATGCCTTCGATGCAGTCTACGCTCGGCGACGAGGGGATCGCCGAAGAGTTGGCCGAAAGCCAGCGACAGATCTCCATCGCCGAGTTCTTTGAGAAGAACAAGCATATGCTCGGCTTCGACAGCGGTGCCCGGGGGATGGTCACCGCCGTCAAAGAGGCGGTCGACAACGCCCTCGACGCCTCAGAAGAAGCCCGATTGAAGCCGTTCGTCCGCGTGAAAATCGAGGAGGTCGGCGACTACTATCGTCTCATCGTCGAGGATGAGGGTCCGGGGATCACCCGCGAGCAGATCCCGAAAGTGTTCGGGAAACTGCTCTACGGGTCGCGCTTCCACAAGCGCGAGCAATCCCGTGGCCAGCAGGGTATCGGTATCTCGGCCGCCGTCCTCTACTCCCAATTGACCAGCGGGAAACCCGCGAAGATCACGAGTAAGCCGAAGGGGAGCGACCGACAGCGTTACTTCGAACTCATCATCGACACCGACGAGAACGAACCCGAGATCCAGACCGAATCCGACACGCCGCCGGTCGGCCGCGAACTCGTCGGAACGCACGGCACACGTATCGAACTGGAGATGGAAGCGAACATGCGCGCCCGCCAGCAACTCCTCCGATACATCAAACACACCGCCGTCGTCAACCCGCACGCGAAGATCGTCTTCGAGGAACCCGGGATGGACAACGGGGAGGAGATGGTGTTCGAACGTGCCGAGGGGGCCAGCCTCCCCACCGAAACCGAGGAGATCCGCCCGCATCCACACGGCGTCGAACTCGGGACGCTCCTGAAGATGCTCAGCGCGACCGACTCCCACAGCATCTCGGGCTTCCTCCAGGAGGAGTTCACCCGTGTCGGAAAGAAGACGGCCGAGAACGTCATCGAGAACTTCCGCGACCTCCACTTCGGCCGCGAGGCGGCATGGCGACCCCCGCAGGCACACGAGGAAGTCGACCTCGAATCGGCCATCGAGGAGGCCGTCGCGAACAAGGGTGCCGACGCCACCGCTTCCTTCGCGGGGAACGTCGTGGTGCGAGTCGAGGAGAACGAGCG
>NZ_JBAWAC010000346.1:0-3446 GCF_049589095.1 Haladaptatus sp.
ACTTCTACTTCCTCGAAGTGAACACCCGGATTCAGGTCGAACATTGCGTCACGGAGTGGTTGACCGACGTCGATATCGTGAAGTGGCAGATCCGCGTCGCCGCCGACGAACCGCTCGGCTTCGAACAGGACGACGTGGAACTCGAAGGCCACGCGATGGAGTTCCGCATCAACGCCGAGAACGCCGCGAAGGACTTCTCGCCCGCGACCGGCGGGAAGCTAACGACCTACGACCCGCCGGGAGGCATCGGCGTCCGTCTCGACGATGCGCTTCGACAAGGTGACGACCTCGTCACCGATTACGACTCGATGATCGCGAAGCTCATCGTTCACGGCGGCGACCGCGAGGAGTGCATCGTTCGCTCCAAGCGCGCGCTCGCCGAGTACGACATCGAGGGAATCCCGACCATCATTCCGTTCCACCGCCTGATGCTCGACGACGAGGAGTTCGTCGCGGGGACCCACACCACGAAGTACCTCGACCACCACCTCGACGCGGAGAAAATCGAGGAGGCACAGGAGAAGTGGGGAACGACCGAATCGTCGGACGATGACGAGGAGGTCGTCGAACGCGAGTTCACCGTCGAAGTCAACGGCAAGCGCTTCGAAGTCAACCTCGAAGACCGCGGCGGCGTCGCCGCGGTCCCCGCGAACAACGGCGGCGGCGGCCAGAAACCCAAGCCATCGGGCGGCAGCAGCGACGGCGGCGAGACCGTCGTCGATGCGGAGGGTGAGACGGTGTCCGCCGAGATGCAGGGCACCATTCTCGACGTGAAAGTCGAAGAGGGCGACGAAATCGAATCCGGTGACGTCGTCTGCGTCCTCGAAGCCATGAAGATGGAAAACGACGTCGTCGCTTCTCGGGGAGGGACCGTTACGCAAATCGCCGTCAGTGAAGGCGACAGCGTCGATATGGGTGACGTACTCGTCGTCGTGGACTGAAGACGGTCGAACTGGAATCGTTTTGTGTTTTTCGGATTTTTCGAGTCGTTCGAGCCGCGAGTCCGAACTGAGCCGAGGTTCGGCGATCAATTCATACCACCCCGGTACATAATCGAAGTCGAACCGTGGACGGCGTAGAAACATGATAGACGTTGGCGATCACTACCGACCGACGGCCGACGGCGACGAGAGCGGCGTCTACCGCGTCGTCGGAACGGGAGACGACGTTGTGCTGTTGCGACTCACCGACGCCGATGGAACGCGAGTCCACTCCGGCGAGTTACGTCACTGCTCGCGGGACGCGCTCGAATCCGACTGGGAATCGGCGAGGAATCCCGATGCGGGACTCACCCCCGGAGCGGACCTGAAGAACATGTTATCCGGCGTGTACTGGAGTTTCCGACGGTTTCTGCCGTAGTTCGCCGACACGAGACGTGCACGACGACTCATCCGAGGAGCGACAGCCCCGTCCCAAGGGCGGATAGTATCGCGCTGACGACGATGAGCGGCGTGAAGCGGTCGGATTCGAAATCGGCGAGGCCGCCGGTCAATACCTCGTAGAGGCTTCCGAACAGCATTCCGACCCCGCTGATTGCAAGCAGCCACAGGCTGATGCTAGAGTCCCCTGCCGCGAGGTCTGGGATGGAGAGCGCGGCGAACGAGAGACCGACGAGACCCAACGACGCGTAGTGGAGGAGGGCGCGGTTCATGATTCTAATTCGTCACGACCCGGGATAAATATTCCGTCGCTATCGGGGGTGCATCGAATCCGGTGCGAACGTTTATTTCCGGATCACCCATGGAAGGGGTATGGTCGGTCTGGAGCGCGGCACCATCGAACTCGAACCGCACAGGGACGAGTGGCGACGGGAGTACGAGGCGGAAGTCGAACGGCTTCGTTCGGTTGCCGGGAACGACGTTCTCGCGTTCGAACACGTCGGCAGTACCGCGATTCCGAGCATCGTCGCAAAACCCATCATCGATATCCTTGCCGTCGTCGAGGACGCGTCTCACGCCGCGCGACTCGTTTCCGTGCTGGAGGGCCACGGCTACGAGTATCGACCGAACGACGGCGTCCCCGACCGCGCCTTTCTCGCAAAGGGTCCGCGGACGGAGCGCACCCACTATCTCTCGCTGACCGAAGCGGGAAGCGACTGTTATCGAGAATCGGTCGGGTTCCGGGACTATCTCCGAGATCATCCCGCCGTCGCTGTGGAGTATGACCGACTGAAGCGGGAGTTGGCCGACGAGCACGGCGACGACAGGGCGACGTACACGGCGAAGAAGGAACCGTTCGTTCGGCACGTGCTCGAACGTGCGAAAAAAGAAAGAAAACACTGATTCTCAGTCGTCGTCGGCCGTCGAACGATTCGATTCATATCCCAGAATAGTCAACGAACTATATATTCATATCCATGCACGGAAATCAACCCGCACAAAAGCCGCTACCGTCGCACGGAAACCGTCGTGCTCGAACGGATCCACGCCTGGTGATTCTCCGGGTCGTAGAACATCGCCACGGTTCCATATTCGTCCTCGTATTCGCTGTATTCGATCTCGTTGGGGGGTGTTTCGTTCATTCTCTGTTATCGGTCGTTTCGGTGTCGATTCCACTCGTTTCGGCAGGCGGGCGTACAGAACGGATACAATCGAAGCGTCCCGTTCGAGTCCGTGTCGGCGAGAACCGGATGCCACGCTTCGATATCGATGGCGTCCCCACAGACCGCACAGATTTGCTGATCGCCTACCGCTTTGTTTCGTTCTATCACAGTTCGTCCATCAGTTCTCTTCGGTTACCTCCACCAACCCGTTGCTGTGGACTCGAACTTCATAGCCGTCCAGAACGAACTCGACACGGCCTCCTTTCGTCTGCCGATGAAAGAGCGAATCGAGCGCGTCCGGGTCGATTACGTCGTACAAACAGGTCGTGAACTCGGTCGCGTCGTCATACCCTGCCTTTTCCATCACCGCCGAAAGCACGTCAAGGCTCAGCCGGTCGCCGTCTCGCTGAGGTTGTCGTTTTACTTCTGTTTCCATGGTTGCTGGGAGGGTATACTATGTAAAGGCGCTTCCAGCTAGATTGAACGTGATGTATTACACGGGAGGCTATCTATCTAGACACGGTCGCCGCCGGGTTACGATTGCAACAGTCGCTGGAGCAGTTTCCGCTCGGCCGCTCGCAGATGGTGTTGGAACGTCCGCTGTGAGATATCGAGCGACCGACCGACTTCCTCCCCCGTGCTCTTCCGTGGCGAGTCGAAGAAGCCGCTGTAGTAGGCCGTCTCCAGCACCTCCCGCTGGCGGTCGGTCAGCGTCTCCGCGAGCGTGGTATTCAGGTCGTCGGACACGACCGGCTTGTCCCGATGTCTTCGACTTCGAAGGGTGACGTCGGGGAACCGCGTTTTGAGGACCTCGACGAACGTCCGAACGTCCGCGTTCGTCGTGAGCCTGACGACCATGGTTCCGGGAAGGGGACCGACCACGCACGCCTCGGGAACCGCACCG
>NZ_JBAWAC010000347.1:0-3528 GCF_049589095.1 Haladaptatus sp.
GTACACCGTCGCGGCATACCTCGCCACCGAAAACGAACGACCGAGGGGCGAAACGACCATCACGCTTCGGTAGCTCACTCGTCGTCGTTTTGTCGCCACCAAAACGCCCCGAGACCTGCACCCACACAACCGACAGCACCGACCGGGCCGTACCTGTCGAGGAGGCTTTCATCGCCGGACGATTCGGTCGAATCCGCAACCACGGTTCGTGTTCGCGTCGATGTCGCCGTTCCGTTGCCCGTGGCGGTTTCAGTGGAAGTAGTTTCGTTCGTCGTGGTGGCCGTGGTCGTCGTGGTAGTCGCGGTTTCGGGACCGAACCCGGCGTCCGCGAGCGCCTGCCGAAGGGTCACGATTTCGATACCCCGCCGTTTCGCCGCCCGAATTATCCGGCGGATTTTCTCCGGCGTGACCTCCTCCCGCTGAGTATGTGCACCGAAAACACCGAGCGCGTTCGTCTCCGCGATGGTGTCGAGTTCCCCACTGATGGTCTCCCAATCGGTGTACTCGATGAAGTAGTCGCGTCGGATTCCGTACGGATCGATCTTCCCGCGAGGGTTGATACCGTCCGAATCGACGGCGTTCGCAACGCCGGTGTAGAACTCCTTGGTAAACTGCTCCGCGTAACCGGAGAACTGATCGAAGGGAGCGAGAAGGTTGTCCACCTCGAAACCGTACGATTCGAGCGTCCGTTTCGAGTCGTGAAGGAGATACCGCATCGTTTTCGGCGTCAATCGCTCCCGGGCGGTATCGGCGTCGAAGGTCGTTCCGACGGGTTCGTCGAGTACCATGTATCGGTCGTCGTCGTCGTTTCGACCCGATCCGACGATTTTCCGTGTTACCGACTTGGTCCCGTCGTAAATCTCGACTTCGTACCCGTCGTGGAAGGGATGGGAGGCGTGAGGTCCCTTCGGGTACGCCCGGGTATCATCCGGTTCGATGTCCGCTGCGAGTGGAAAGGATGTGAGTGACGTGTGCTCTCTCGTGTGCGACATGATCTCGAACCCGAACGACTCCATCTCCGCTAACTCGTCCGCGGTCGCTGCCCTGCTCATGCTCTCCGACCCATCGGTTCCAACCCATTTGGAGACGATTCCGATGGAGGCCGGAACGCCCTCCTCTTTGTGCACCGGGAACGCTTTCGTGTAATCGGTTACCGGTCCATCGTCGTAGACGAGCACGATTCGAGCGTCAGTAGTCGGTTTCGCGCTAACCGTTCCGGTTACGACCCGACTTGCAATCGCTGTAGCCGTCGCTGACGTGATGAACTCTCGGCGTGACACTGCCATTGGATAATTCTGCGACGACGTTCGTAAGTATAAGTATCCAGCACCTGTTGTGTCTTAGGAAGTCGTTACTTAATCGATGTAGCTACGACTTGATGATCTCGATCCCTGTGGACGGAACAGTATACGATACTGAAGTCGAAATACGACCAAAATCATATCAGAGATACTAACGACGATGTTTGAAACGATGGCTCGATAGGAGCGTTGTCAAAAAGTTCGACGAGTCCCTTCGAGGGACGTTACTGTTGAATGTCGTCGATAACGTCGTCTCGATGCCGATGACACGCTGCCTCGTGTAAGGACGTTCCGTGTTGGGTCGGCACCTCGTAGTCGGGAATTTGTTTCGCACAGACGCTCGTTTCGGCGAACGACTCGTTCAACAGTTCCGTCGCACCGTCCCAATCCCCAGCCACGATTCGGCCGATGGCGTTGTCAACGATGCTCCCCGCCTCACCCTGCGGGGTCGTTCCATCGAAGAAACGGTCCACCAGGTCCGACTCCGTCGTCGGTTCGAACGACCGGCGCTGGACTTCCCGGAGGAACCGACGCGTGTCGTCCCACTCTTCGCGTGAGAAGTCGTACTCCTTCGGCGCGATGAGTTTCGGACAGCGGGTCCGGAACCGACAGCCACTCGGCGGGTCGATGGGCGACGGCACGTCGCCCTCCAGCACGCCGCGCGTCTCGGCAACGCGCGGGTCGGGCACGGGAATGGATTCGAGGAGCGCCTGCGTGTACGGATGCTGCGGGTTCTCGAACAACTCCTTCTTGTCCGCCAACTCGACCAATTGACCGAGATACATCACCGCGACCCGATCCGAGATGTGCCGAATGACCGAGAGGTCGTGGGCGATGAACAGGTACGTCAATCCGAACTCCTTCTGCAGCGAGCGCATCGTGTTGAGCACTTGGGCTTGAATCGAGACGTCGAGCGCCGTCACGGGTTCGTCACAGACTATGAAGTCAGGATTCACGCTCAGCGCCCGTGCCAAATTCACCCGCTGGCGCTGGCCGCCCGAGAAGGCGTGTGGGTGGCGGTTGTAGTGCTGCGGGTCCAACCCGACCTTCTCCAGCAGTTCACGGGCTCGCTGTTCCCGCCCGTCGGCGTCGTACAGCCCGTGGGCCTTCATCGGTTCCTCCACGATGGGACCGATTTTCATCCGCGGATCCAGCGAGGACTGCGGGTCCTGGAAGATCATCTGTACGTCCCTGCGCTGGGCGCGCAGGTCCTCACCGCCCAGTGCGGTCAGGTTCTCACCCTTGAAGTACACCGTTCCGTCCGTCGGCTCCACGAGGCGGAGGATGGCCCGTGCGAGCGTGCTTTTACCACAGCCGGATTCGCCGACCAAACCGAGCGTCTCGCCCTTCCGAATCGAGAAGGAGACGTCCTCGACGGCGCGAACCGGCTTTTGCTCGCCGAACAGACCGGACAGGAAGCCGCCGCTGTCGGAGAAGTGTTTCGTGAGACCGTTCACTTCGAGGATGGTCTCGCCCGCTCTCGTGTCCTCGTCGGCCAGTTCCCCCGTCGTCATGGTGTCACTCATCTCAGTCGTCCCCCTGTGCATCCGTCACGATGTCGTCCGTGATGCCCGTCGTGGCTTGAATCTCGATGGGGTCGCTGAACTCGTAGCCCACGTCGAACGCGTCGTGTTTCACGCAGGCGGCCTTGTGCGAGTGTTCGCCCGCCTCCGCGAGCTCCTTGCACTCCGGATGGACTTGGGTGCAGACCTCGCGGGCGTCCGGACAGCGCGTGTGGAACCGACAGCCGCGGGGCGGATCGATGGCCTCCGGCATCACGCCTCGAATCGGGTCCAACTCCTCGACGGTCTGGTCGGGGCGGGGCATCGAGTCCAACAGCGCCCGCGTGTAGGGATGTTTGGTGTCGTGGAACAGGTCGTCGACGGTGGCCTGCTCGACGATTTCGCCCAAATACATCACGTTCACCCGGTCGCACAACTCCGCGACGACGCCCATGTCGTGAGTCACCCAGATGAAACTCGTGTCGTATTTGGCCTGCAAATCGTTGACCAACGAGAGGATTTGGCCCTCGACGGTCACGTCCAGCGCCGTCGTCGGTTCGTCGGCGATGATCAGGCTCGGTTCACAGGCGAGCGCCATCGCGATGAGCACGCGCTGGCGCATCCCGCCCGAGAACTGGTGGGGATAGTTGTCGTAGCGTTCGACTGGCTCCGGAATCCCCACCTCCCGGAGCATGCTGATCGCCTCCTCTTTGGCGTCCGATTTG
>NZ_JBAWAC010000348.1:0-6652 GCF_049589095.1 Haladaptatus sp.
GATCCAACTCCGCTCGGAATCCGTCGTCGGGAGCGTCGATAGCGACATCCGCGTGTTCGGTAGCGGTATCATCTCCTCGGAACTGTCGAGCGTCACGTTCGATTCGCTCATCATCGTCACGCCCGCGGCCGCGATCCTGATACTCGTCTTCCTGATCTTCGCCTATCGTGACCCCTTGGACCTCCTGCTCGGGGTCGTCTCGCTGGTGATGACCGTCATTTGGACGCTGGGGTTCATGGGCTGGATCGGGATTCCGTTCACACAGTTGCTCGTCGCCGTGCCGCCCTTGCTCCTCGCGGTCGGTATCGACTACGGCATACACGCCATCAACCGCTACCGGGAGGAGCGCGTCACCGGACTGGGAATCGGGAGATCGATGCGGCGAACGACTGACCAACTGCTCGTCGCCTTCTTCATCGTCACGGGGACGACCGTGATGGGGTTCGGGTCGAACCTCACGAGTCGCCTGCAACCGATCCGCGAGTTCGGACTGGTCGCCGCGATCGGCATCTTCGTCACGGCGCTCATCTTCGGTATCTTCCTCCCGGCGGCCAAGGTCGAAACCGACCGACTTCGGTTCCGGTACGACCTTCCCGTGTTCGGCTTACGACCGCTCGGCGAGGAAGGGTCCGCACTCGGGCGACTCCTGCAAGTCAGCGTCACGCTCGCTCGGCGCGGTGCACCGTTCGTTCTCGCGTTCGCGCTGCTCGTGACGGTCGTTTCGGGGTACTACGCCACCGGCATCAGCACGTCCTTTTCGAACGAGGATTTCCTCCCGCCGGAACAGACGCCGAGCTATCTGCAATCGCTCCCGGAACCGTTCGCGCCGGGGACGTACACCGTCACCCAAACGACGAACTTTCTGGACGAGAAGTTCGCCGCCGTTCAGGGCGACACCGTGACGGTGTACGTTCAGGGGCCGTTACGCGAGGATTACGCGCTGGAATCGATTCAGCACGCGAACCACAACCCGCCGAAGGCGTTCGTCCAGCGGGATCGACAGGCGAGTTCCGAGAGCATCATCACCGTCATCCGGAACTACAGCAGTCGGTCGCCGTCGTTCCGCCGACTCGTTCAACGGAACGACATCGATGGTGACGGCGTTCCGGACGATAACCTCGGCACGATTTACGATCGGTTGCTGTCGTCGCCCGTACGGGACGAGGCGCTCCAGTACATCACGGAGGACCAGCGACACGCACAAGTCGTCTACTCGACGAAAAGCAGCGCGTCGCAGGATGCAGTCGCTCGTGATGCCCGAACCCTCGCGGGCCGATATCGTCTTCCCGCGACGGCGACGGGCGAAACCGTCGTGTTCCAATCCATCGCGTCGATCATCTTCGCTTCGGCTCTCAGGAGCCTCATCACCGCGCTCATCGCGACTGCCGTCTTTCTCGCGTTCGTCTATCGCGTGCTCGTCGGACGGGCGGCCTTCGGCGTGATCAACCTGCTTCCCATCGTCGTCGCCGTCGCACTTCTCGCCGGAACGATGCGGCTGTTCGGCATCCCGTTCAACGCGCTTACCGCAACCGTTCTCGCGATTGCACTCGGACTGGGAACCGACTACTCCGCCCACGTCGTGCATCGGTTTACCGACGAGTTCGAGCAGGGAACGGATGCATCCCACACGACGGACACCGACGTGTTCGACGCCCTCACCCGAACCGTCCGCGGCACTGGCGGTGCGCTGACCGGCAGTATGCTAACGACGGTTGCCGGGACGGGTATTCTCGTTCTCGCCATCACGCCAGTTCTCGGTCAGTTCGGCCTCGTGACGGCTTTGAGTATCTTCTACTCGTATCTCACGGCGATCCTGTTGACGCCGTCCGTCATCGTCGTCTGGTATCGCTACTTCCTGTAGAACAGTTATTTCCCTGCCCGCCGAAGGTAGAACAGGATGTACGACGAGATACTCGTCCCGACCGATGGTAGTTCAGAGGTTACCGACGCCATCACGGAAGCACTCGATCTCGCGTCGTTTACGGGTGGGAGGGTACATTCGGTGTATGTCGTCGATACGCGGGATTACAACACGCTCTCCGACACGAAATGGCTCACCATCGAGCGTGACCGAACGGAACTGGGAGAAACGGCGATTTCGGACGTAACACGGGTGGCGGACGAACGGGACGTACCGCTAGAAACGGAACTCCTGCGCGGGATTCCCCACGAGGAAATCCTCACCTACGCGGACGAACACGGAATCGACGTCATCGTGATGGGGACCCACGCCCGAACCGGTCTCGAACACTTCCTGAACGGGAGCGTCACCGAGAAAGTCATCCGCAATACCGACCTGCCGGTACTCGTGATCCGAGTGACGGCGTAGCTTAGCCGAGCAGTTGGGCGACGCCCCACGCGAGAGCGATAGCGAGGATGGCACCGACGAGGTTGCCGAGGGCGTTGGTGGCCGCGCGGAATCGCTCGCCGGTCTCCCACAACCGAAACGTCTCGAAGGAGAACGACGAGAACGTCGTAAACGAGCCACACGCACCGGTGCCGAGCAGGAGCGCGAGTTGATTCCCGAGGGAGAGGAACGTCACGAGACCCAGGACGAAACTCCCCACGACGTTCACGGTGAGCGTTCCGATCGGGAACTCGTCAGCATCGATCCGTTTGCTGACGAAATGGCGGCACAGCGCGCCGATCGCACCGCCCGTTCCGACGATGTGGGCGGGATCGAGCGAACTCATTCCGGCACCTCCGTTTCCGCCGTTTCCTGCTCTGCCATCTTCTCCGCTTCCTTGCTCCTCCCGTTGACGTTACGGGCGAGCGTCCGGCCGAGCAGGACGCCCATCAGTCCTAACCCGTAGTTCGCCGCGACGTTGCCGATCATCCAGAGCGGCGACGCCGCTTGCGTCGTCTGCACTGCGAACGTGCTGTAGGTCGTAAACGATGAGAGGAAACCGGTGCCGACCACGACGTGGGTTTGGTCGGCCAGATACCCCATGTAGATGGCCTCGTACAGGATGAATCCCAGCGCGAAACTGCCAGCGACGTTCGCGATGAGCGTCCCCGTCAAGCCGGGTTGGACGAGGCTGACGAAGTAGCGGAGGTTCGACCCCGCAAACCCACCGACGCCAACCAATAGCAGAACTTCTAACGTGTGGAGTGGATGTGTGCGTCCCATATCTGTCGCTCTCGAAAAGGAGTCATCAGCCGACGTGTTCGGCGGTTGGGGGAGGCGGACTCCATCGCCCGGTTAGTCACTGTTCCCTCCCGAATCCACTTAACGAACTCGAAAGGAGCCGGATATTACCGGTTTGCGAATTCGCTCGCGCTCGGACTCCCGCCGCCGTGTTCGACGTGTCGCTCCCGAATCCGGATCTCGTGGACGTTTTCGGTCGCGTCGTCCGCGACGAGGGCTGCCCCCGGTGTTTCGGGCATTCGGTCGGCGAACGACCTGTGCATGTATGTCGGGCGAGCACGAGCCAACGCCTCGCAGTCGGCCCGTGAAGTCAGTCGGTGGGCCACGAGCAGATCCGACTGGGAAACCGCCACGTCCGGAAGCGCCGCGGGACGCTGCGTCGCGGCGACGAAACTGACGCCCGGTCGCCGCCCCCGAGTCAGGATGGTTTCGAGCGCCGCCCCGGCGATTCCATCGAAGAACGCGTGTGCCTCGTCCACGACCAGCCACGGAAGCGTCGCCACCGAATCCGTGACCCGGGCACGATACAGATCGTCGGCAATCGCCCGAACGACGGCGTTCATCGGCGCGTCGTCGTACCCCGAGCAGTCGAGTATCGTCGCCGACGCCACACAATCCGTCGCGGTGAGTCCATCGGGCGAAAATACGCCCCACGAGTCGGCGAGCGCGAGATGGTTCCGGGCCGTGCGGCGGGTAGTCCGCGCGACGTCCGCGTCCGAGACGTATTCGTGCATCCCGGCCAGCGACCCCGTCTTCGCGACGGCCTGCCACACCAGCGACCCGGCCGAATCCTCGTGATCAAGTCCGAGCAACTCACACCACGCGCGTGGGGAAAGCGCGTCCGCCGACACGCGAGGGTTCTCGACCACGTCGAATCCGGAGACGTCGGCAAACGTCCGGAACGCCCCCATCGGGTCGGCAACGACGGGGGTGACGCCCGCCGTCTCCGCGAGTTCCTCGATCAGCACGCCGAGCGTGTAGGATTTTCCGTACCCGCGCTTGCCGACGACCAGCGTGGCGTGTGGCCCGTCCAAATCGATCCGAACCGGCGCACCTGCACTACCGTCTCGGGCGCGATAGGTGCCGAGCCCTCCCGAAACACCTGTGTCGCCCGTTCGCCCCAAAACGTCGGTCATGCCGGGTGTTGGTTTCGACCTCCGGTATAAACCTTCGTCCGAGGGTTTATACTCCAAACCGGAACCACTCCGGGCCATGTCAGTGCGTCAGCGGCTACGGCAGGTGAAGCATCGTCGTGGGATTCGGACGTTTCGGTCGGACGAGCGGGCCATCGAGGGACTTCCCATTCGGTTGGTCATCGCGCTCGTCGTCGGGGTCGCAAGTCTCGGGGTGATGATGAACATGTTGTCGGGGCTTCACGGGTTGACGGTGAGCGAACTCGACGCGAAACCGTCGCCTGAGGTGGTCCACCCGGGCTATCACTCGGTCGATATCGCCGTCATCGATTCGGACGGCAACCCCGTCGCAGGGGCCACAGTCGTCTTGAAGAGCGATTCAGCCACGTTGAAACACATCCAGACCGCGACGACGGGCGATGATGGGAAAGCGACACTGTCGATACATCCAGGATTGGGACCAAATCAGGACGATGGCACGCTCGAAATCGACATTAAACCACCCGCGGGAAGCAAGTTCGAGGACAAGCAAGGGAACACGAAAATACTGGTCGTCTCCGGATAGGAAACGGGTGATGGACCGTGAACCCGCTCGGCACTCCGGGTTGTTACGGGGTTGTTTCCCACGCGGTAGGTTCAAAGAAACAGTCCAATTCAAATAGCAACAGCTATCAACTCCCTCCTTCTACCGTGTTCCATATGGCAATGGCTCGTTGCCGACACTGCGGTTTGCAGATGATCGGCACGTCTTACCCGGTAGCGACGAAGTGGTATCACGACCATCTCCGCGACGAACATCCGAAGGCGTGGCTGCGCGCGTAGTTGACTCGAAAATCGAAATCGGAATCGCTGTTCTTCCCCCGTTCGTGGGGAGGCATCTCGATTAAGGAGACCATTCTATCGTGTTGTCCGCCGGACACTCGAACGGTTTCGGTCGAGTACCCCGTCTACCAGCGAAAAGTACGTTCTTTATGATGATTCCACACCATCATCGAGTGATACCCCATGACGACGTACATCGCTTTTCTACGCGGCATCAACGTCGGCGCACACAATCGAATGAAGATGGATGCCTTCCGCGACCTCTGCCGATCGCTCGGATTCGAACACGTTCGAACGTACATCCAGAGCGGGAACGTCGTGTTCGAGACGGACGATTCGGCCGCGAACGAACTTGAAGACGAACTCGTGGATGCCGTCGAAGCGTCGTTCGGGTACGATATCTCGGTCATGGTCAGGACACGCGACGAACTCCACGAAATTATCGACCGATGTCCGTTCGCGCAATCGGAGGACGGGACGACGAAGCTGTACGTCTCGTTTTTGAACGACTGCCCCGATGACGAGCGGATTCGAACGCTTTCAGCCGCCGGGAACTACGCCGAGGAGTTCGAAACTTTGAACCGCGAAGTGTACAGCCGTATTCGAACGGACGAGCGGAAAAGCGGCCAGTTCACCGATGTCGGGAATGTTCTGGGTATGCCTGCGACGCGACGCACGTGGAACGTGGTCACGAGGGTACACGAGTTGGCGCGGTAAATCGTCCCTCGTTTCGACCCTATCGGCCTTTTCGTTTTTAACTGGTGATGGCCGTAGTAGACGTATGTCCCGGACCGAGGGAATCGTGCGGGGAACCCGAAACGCGCTCGCCGCATGGATTCTCGCCGCCGTAATCGGTATCTCCGTTCTCGCGAGCGTTCTCGGCGGGGATTTCCTCTGGGCTGGTCTCGGTCTCGTCGCGCTCGCGCTCGCGCTGATTCCCGTCGGAGCGTACCACCGCCCGACGACGATGGTGCCGTGGGAAGCGCTTTGTTTCGTCGCGATTCCCCTCTTGAGTGTCCCGTTCGGCTCGATTCTTCCGCTCTCCGTCGCGACGTTTCTGACCGTCGCGGGGCTTGCGCTGGTGCTGGCGGTGGAATTGGACGCGTTCACCGAAGTCGAACTCTCCCCGTGGTTTGCGGTCCTGTTCGTCGTCATCACGACCATGGCGATCGCCGGTCTGTGGGCGGTCGTCCAGTGGGTCGCCGACCGGACGCTCGATATGCACGACCTTCATGGGCTCCAAAGCCTGATGTGGTCGCTGCTCGCCGCGACCCTCGCCGGTCTCGCGGCCGGAATCGTGTTTGCGACGTACTTCCGGCACATCGATTCGCGCCGGTTCGGCTTTCGGGATGGCGGTAAGCGACGCGACTCGGAGGAGACGACGGCCGTCCAGTCGTCGGACGGATGGCTCTCGGATGACCAACAACGGTTGCTGGTGCGGTCGCTTCAGGTGGTCCTCGTCGGCGTACTGGCGTACGGCCTGTACCGGGCGAACGTCGGCATCGTCGTCAACACGGGGGTCGCGCTCGCGCTGATGGAGTTACCGGCG
>NZ_JBAWAC010000349.1:0-5257 GCF_049589095.1 Haladaptatus sp.
TGTGCCCCGAGTGTGGGTGTTACTCCGTCGAGCGCGACGACTGGGCCTGACTCGTCACGAGTTCGTCACCCGGTCGGACGTTCTGCACGACACCACCCGAAAACTCGAACACACGATCCCCCGTTCCACGCGCCCTCCCCGTCCAGCGCGGCAATCGAGCGACGTTCGTTACTTCGCCGTTCTCCGTCCACACCACGTCGAGCGCCAGCGGCGTCGCCACCGTTGAAGCGCGATGGTTGCCGACCGAACCGAATTCGAACACCAACCCGTAATCGTCACGAAGGGCGAGTCGAACGAGCCCTCCGACGCGCGACCGAAGCGAATCCACGGGCTCGGCGTGTGCGACGAGCGTCCGTTCCTCCCCATTCCGTCGGTGGACGACGTGCATGGTTCCGTTTCGAGACGATTCGCTTTGAACGTTACAATCCGGTGGTGACGTGACGGTCTATTTTTATCTCCGGCCGGAGTGACTCACGCCTCCTGCCCTTGGTGGCCGTGTCCATGTCCGTGCCCGTGCCCGAGAAACAGCGTTAACCCGTGCAGGACGAGGAGACCGAAGAAGACCGGAAACAGGTTGTTTTTCAACCCGTGTAAGAGGATGGGGAGGTACACCAGCGGCAGCGACACCAACAGCCAAAAACTGACGAGTTGGACGGGTCCCGCGAGGAACTGATGGCTGAACGTAACGAGAACGTCGGCCCATGACATCAAATATCCCACACTGTACGGTATGAATACTATTGACCGGATAATCCGGTCTAACTGGCTATTAAGCCAAATCTCGACCGTTACTAACTCCTGCATAATCGAGCTTCTCAGCCCGAAACGCCCGACTGCGGCCCGTAAGACAACATCACTCTCCGCACGGGTTCCCCCTGTCTTGCCTTTTTCCGCGTCGTCGTATGACCGATACCGGTCTTTTGTCTGACAATGATTTATGTTTTTTCAGGGTGTATGTGAGACAGACGAGCCCGTGTCCCACGGGGGGAGTTCCAAATGAGTAAATCAGAAAAGCATTCGTGCCCGACGGAAACGATCACAGCGACGTATCACACGCACCACGATTGGCAGGACGCGGAACCACTCAGTACGACGGTCACGACGGCCCTCGCCGAGGCGATGGACGCCGACCCGACCGAGATCGGTCCGTTGTACGACCAGTTCGACCCGGACGCGTTGGACGGGCTGTTCCATCCCCGTCCGGATGGGGTGGCTCGCACCGGCGGTCACGTCAGTTTCACCATCGACGGCTATCGGGTCTTCGTCCGAAGTGACGGTTTCGTCTCGGTGCATCTGATCGACGGCGACGACTGACGGGACGTAGGTTTTTATCGTTCCCGCACCGACGGGACGGTATTGCGATGATTCAGCTACCGATACGGCGATGTCCGGCCTGTGGCTATCTCGGCCCGGTCGGACGCTTCGTCGATGCGGAATCGAACCTGACGTGTCCCCGGTGTGGAAACCAACTGTCCGGAACGTTCGATCCACGATTGGCATGACAGGGACGACACTGAGCGACGCGATAGAGGAGTACCTCGTCAGCATCGAGGCCGGGAACTACCGCGCCAACGCCGAATCCGCGCTGACCGCGTGGGCGAACTGGCTCGACCGCGAGCGCGAGGTTACGGCCATCGAGAACGTGGCCGTCATCGACTGTCGGCGCTACGCCCGCCACCTCAAGCGACAGGTTCGGGCGGACGAGCTAAAGTCTTCGACGGCTCACACCTACTACGCCTACGTTCGGGCGTTTCTGGGATTCTGCGAGGCGGACGAACTCATCTCCAGAAACCCGGCCGCCGCCTCGCGGGCACAGGCTGAACTGCCCGAGGACACCGCCGACGCCGACCGACAGTTCTGGTCGGCCCGCGACAGGAACGCTATCCTCGCCTTCATGGACCGACGTGTCGAGGAGGCGCTGGACGGCGAGGCCGACGTGTCGCGCGAACGTGCCTACCGCGACCGCGCTCTCGTCCGACTGCTGGCCCTCTCCGGCGTTCGCGGGGCGGAGGTGTTCCGCGACCCGGCGGACGACAAACGGAGCGGTATCGCGTGGGAGGATGTGGACATCGAGGGCGGTGCGGTTCGCGTCTTCGGCAAATCGCGGGAGTACGAGTTCGCCCAACTGCCGAAGAAGGCGGCCGACGCGCTGGAGCGATACCACCGTGTGTGTGATCCTCCAACACCACTGTTTCCGGTGTTTCCGACTGACCACGCACCGTCGAAGTACCGGGCCGCCCGCGAGTCGTTGGGCGAGGAGTTCTCCGAGGGAACGGTCGAGAGGATCCTCGACGAGAACGACATCGACGACGTGATCCGGGAGTACGAAATCGTCCTGCCAGCGATCTCGACTCGCGGGGCGCGCAACCTGATGAAACGCCTCTGTGAATCCGCCGGACTCGACATCGACGGCGAATACCTGAAACCGCACGGCGCGCGACGTGGACTGGGCCACCAACTGTACAGCGAGGGCCACGCGGAACTGGCCCAATCCGCGCTCCGCCACGCGTCCATCGCGACGACCCACGAGAGCTATTCGAACATCCGCGCCAGCGAGACGGCCGAACGGGTGGACGACGTGCTCGACGAACGCTGAATCCCGACACCGTTTGCCATATTCCCCATCTCGGACATCCCTTTTCGATGCTCGTACCAGAACCCCTTTTCTCGCGGAATCGCTAGTGTCGAACGATGAGCGATTCGACGCGAGGCATCCCCCGACGCGAGTTCATGAAAGCGGCCGTCGCCATCGGTGGATCGGCCGCACTGGCCGCCTGCGTGGACCGGGGTGGAATGCCGGACGTGCCGAAAGGCCCGTCCGACCTCTCGACACTCCCGAAACGCCAGCACGCATGGAATCAATACCTCTCCACGGACGACTACGGGAACTTCGTCGCCGCTCGCCACAAGATCCTCCTCTTTCTGAACTACAGCGGCGACGGAACGCCGGACGAGTCCGAACGGGAGACGGTCGAGAAATCTTTCCGGAGCCTCGAACACGCCTACAAACGCGGTAACGACGGTCTGTTGTTCTCTATCGGCTACTCCCCCGCCTACTTCGAGCGGTTCGGGGCGGACGACGTGCTGCCGAAACCGAAGGCGCTGGCGTCGTTCGAGTCCCCGAAACTGGACGAACAGGACGCCGTCATGCAGATCGAGAGCGACCACGCACAGGTCGCGCTCGCCGCCGAGCAGGCGTTGCTCGGCAACCGCGACGAACTGAACGGCGTGGACGTGAGCGGTATCACGGACGTGTTCGAGAAGGCCGACCGCCGGACCGGTTTCGTCGGACACGGTCTCCCCGCCGACAATCAGGACGTGAACGGCATTCCGGATTCAAAGCCGGTTCCGGAGAAGGCACCGCTGTACATGGGCTTCAAATCCGGCTTCAAGAAGAATCAGGCGAGCGAGGACCGCGTGACGATTCAAGAGGGTCCGTTCGAGGGCGGAACCACGAAACACGTCTCCCACATCAACCTGCATCTCGACCAGTGGTACGAACAGGACAGCCGTGACCAGCGCGTCGGCAAGATGTTCTGCCCGGTCCACGCCGAGCAGAACAAGGTGAAAGGCGTCGGCAACAACCTCGGCGATTCGAGCGAGATGGACGACGAGTGCATCGACAACGTGAAAGAGCACGCCCGAACCCGCGGTATCGTCGGCCACTCCCAGAAATCCGCGCGGGCCAGAAAGGACGACTCGCCGGTCATCCTCCGCCGCGACTTCGATTCGACGGACGGCGGACAGGCGGGACTCCACTTCGTCGCCATCCAGCGCTCCATCGAGGACTTCAACAAAACTCGGACGGAGATGAACGGCGACGACCTCTCCGGCAACTCCTCGGTCGGCGAGCGACTCAACAACGGGATCCTGCAGTACATGACGGTGACCCGTCGGGGCAACTTCCTCGTTCCGCCGCGTTCCCTGCGGTCGCTCCCGACGGCGAATCCTTGATACCCTTTTCGACTACCGTACCAGAACCCCTTTTCGCCGCGGGTCGTAACTTCAAACCAATGAATCGCCGTAGCGTTCTGCGGACGACCGGCCTCCTCGGTGCCACCTCGTTGGCGGGCTGTTCCGGTCTGTTTAAAACGAAGGTGATGCCACAAGCGCCGCCGTTGGTCAAAAACCGACCGGACGCGGTGTACATCCCGACACACAAGGAAGGAATGCAGATGGGTGGAATGGCGAAAAGCGGACGGTATCGCGCGGCCGTCTTCTACTCCTACCCGCACCGCTTCTGGCTGATGAGCGGCGGGACGGCACAGGACGAGAAGAAGGTCCCCATCAAGGGCGACGACGACCTGCACCTGATGGCGTCGGTCTGGGACTCCAAGACGAAGACGGTGCTCCCGACTGGAAACGTTCAAATCGATCTCTCGAAGGACGACTGGAGCACCACCCGGACGATGTGGCCCATGCTCTCACAGAACATGGGTTTTCACTTCGGGGACAATATGGGCCTCGACGGAGATGGAAAGTACACGGCGAAGGTGAAAGTCGGTGGGCTGAACGTCCGCCGAACGGGCGCACTGGAAGGCCAGTTCGGGAAGGGAGCGACCCTCTCGACGTCGTTCACGTTCGACAAGGACAAGCTGGAAAAGATCCCGTTCACGCGTCTCGACGACAAGAAAGGACAGAAGGGTGCCGTTCAGCAGATGCAGATGGACATGCCGATGAGCCACGTTCCGGAAAAGGGCGACCTGCCCGGCGATTTCGTCGGCGCGAACTCCAGCGGCGACGCGAAGTTCCTCGTCACGACCGACGAGAACAGCGACCTGGCGGAGAACTCGTATCTGCTCGTCTCGCCGCGAACGCCGTATCGGCGCTATCCGATTCCGATGATGTCGCTGTCGGCGACGCTGAAACGGGGTAGTAAGACGGTGTTCGATGACGTACTGAACGCCACCATCGACCCCGACATCGGGTTCCACTACGGCGCGGACGTGAAAAGCGTCCGGAAGGGCGATACACTCACCGTGAAGGTGGACTCCCCGCCCACGGTCTCACGTCATGAGGGGTACGAAACGGCGTTCCTGAAAATGCCGAAAATGCAGTTCTCGATTTAGGCCGCGACGCCATCTTGGCCCGCTTCGAGCAGTTCCTGATACCGGTTCCGAATCGTCACTTCGCTCACGTTGGCGACGTCGCTCACTTCCGACTGGGTTACCTTCTCGTTGCTGAGCAGGGAGCCAGCGTAGACGGCGGCGGCCGCGAGGCCAACGGGCGATTTGCCGCTGTGGACGCCCTGTTCTTT
>NZ_JBAWAC010000350.1:0-2815 GCF_049589095.1 Haladaptatus sp.
CTTCGGTTCGGTGCCGCTCGGTCGGACGAGCAGCCACGACCCGTCTTCGAGCAGGATTTTGAAGCCGTCCTTCGTCACCATGTCGGCCACGTCCTTGCCCGCGACTTCCTCGGGGAGTTCCGTTTCGAGGTCGGAGAGAACGCGTTCCTTTTGGTCGTCAGGGCAGTCGAGGCTGACTTTGTTCTGGTGAATCTCGCCGAACTCGTCGAGCAGGTCGTCCACGCGGTCGTCGAACGGACGTTCGTGCGCGACTGCGGCGGCGAGGAGCGCCATGAGGACGCCGTCCTTCTCCCGCACGTGGCCGCGAATGGTGAACCCGCCGCTCTCCTCGCCGCCGATGAGCGCGTCGTGTTCGCCCATCGACTCCGCGAGCCACTTGAATCCGACCGGCGTCTCGTGGACTTCCTCGCCGTGTTCCTCGGCGATACGGTCGATGAGGAAGGTGGTCGAGACGGAGCGCACCGCGGAACCCGAATCGTCTTCGAGCAGATACTCGTACAGCGCGGCGAAGACGAGGTTTTCGTCCAGATAGCCTCGTTCCGGCGTCACAACGGCGATCCTGTCGGCGTCTCCGTCGTTGGCGATACCGAGGTCCGCGTCGCCGTCCTCGACCGCTTCGATGAGGTCGTGGAGGTTTTCCTCGCTCGGCTCGGGAGGTGTGCCGCCGAATTCCGGGTCCTGATCGCAGTTGAGTCGTTCGACACTCGCACCGGCGTCTTCGAGGAGTCGGTCGGTGATACCTCGGCCGCTGCCGTGCATGGCGTCGTAGACGACCGAGAAGCCGTCGAAGTCGGCGTCCACGAGGTCGAAAGCGTGTTTTTCGTAGGGTTCGACGAGGTCCTCCTCGCTGACGGACCCGTACTCCGATTCGGGGAGGGGATCGGGTTCGGCGAGTCGGGCCATGATCTCGTCGGTGACTTCGGGGAGGGCGGGTGCGCCGTCCGACGGGATGAACTTCACGCCGTTGTACTCCGGCGGGTTGTGGCTCGCGGTTATCATCAGGCCGCCCGCGAGGTCGCGGTCCACCAAGGTCCACGCGAGGATCGGCGTCGGTGTGTCGCGTTCGGCGACGAGTACGTCGAACCCGTTCGCGGCGAGGACGCGACAGAGGTCTTCCGCGAACCCGCGTGAGGTATCGCGGGCGTCATAGCTGATCGCGACCGTTTCTCCCGCTCGGTCTTCGACCTCGCGGAGGTAGTCGGCGACTGCTTGGCCGACGATCTGCACGCGCGGGGAGGTGAACTCGTCGAGCGTCGCGCGCCAACCGTCGGTTCCGAACGAAATCGGCGTGTCCATACATCGTTCGTCATCGGGGATGTCGAAAAAACCACCGTGTCGAAGTTTGACACAGAAGTGGCAAGCATGCAACCAAAGTGTGCTTTCGGAAATCGCCTTGTACGCTCCACCCGAGTTCGTTCCCACGAGACGAATGTGAACCGGAACTCAGTCGGAGTGGAACACGCCGGTTAAACGTTCTCGGTTCCAAGGTGTCCGATAATGCAACGGACACCGAATGTCATCGCGGTATGCGGCAGCATGCGCGATGGCAGTCACACACGAACCGCTTTGAAACACGTCCTCGATGCCGCGGAAGCGGAAGGCGCGGAGACGGAACTCATCGACCCGCGCGAGTACGACCTCCCCATCTTTGACCCGGACGAGGAAGAACCGGAAGACGCCGTCGAGATCAAGCGGAAGATCCGGGAAGCCGACTCGGTCATCATCGGCAGTCCGGTCTACCACGGCTCGTACACTTCCACGTTTCGGAACATCCACGACTACTGTAGCTTCGACGAGTTCGAGGACACCACGGTCGGCCTGCTCGCGGTCGCCGGTGGCGGTTCCTACGGAAGCACGCTCGATCACATGCGGATCACGGTCCGCGGCGTCCACGGCTGGGTACTCCCGCACCAAGTCGGTATTCGGAACGCATACGAGCAGTTCGACGATGGCGAGTTCGTCGATGGTGATTTGGAAGAGCGCGTCCGAAAGCTGGGCGAGCAGGCGGCCAAATACGCCTTCCTCGACCCCGACGTGACTTCATCGGAAGCGGACGAGGAGCGAGCGGACGAAGCCGCCGCTGACGACTGAAAAACGATCTCGAACTGCGAACCACTCTACGAACTACTCTATCAACCGCTCTTTCTGTTTACGGCTGAACTGCTTGATCCGATATTCGCGGGACATCGCGTCGGATTTCGAGTCGAATCGCTCGGTGTAGCGGAGCGTGACGGGAGTTCTTCCGCGGGTGTATTTCGCCCCGTTTCCGGCGTCGTGTTCGGCGACTCGACGAGTGACGTCGGTCGTGTACCCCGTGTAAAAAGTGCCGTCACTGCATTCGACGACGTACACCCAATGGTCGGTCACACCTGACAGGCTTCGCGTGGTTCTTCTTCGTCCTGTCGATTCCGCCCGGGCCGCCACAGTGGGCTATACTTTTTGCGCACGCTCTCGTGCCACCTCGGCGATACCTGCGTTCGCCGAGCAAGCAGGGCAAGCGCGGATGTAACCGGATTCGTCAGCGAAGACGCGCGCAAATCGTTCCGAGACATGCGCGCCACAGTGGTCACAGTTTGGCATGCTGTCAGCCGACGATTGGTCGTCGGCATCCAGTGCTTCGATTCGAGCGCGTAAATATGCTTTCCAAATTCCGACCCAAATTCGTGAATAGCGAATATTTGTTTTCCCAACAGAGAAAAAGAAATTGAAAAGCAAGACACAACTACCAATATATAAGATGAGGTTTTGGAATCGAGAAATGCGGTTCGGGACCTCCCAATTTCCGGTGGAGTTCAGTGGCCGTCCAACGTTTGCT
>NZ_JBAWAC010000351.1:0-3049 GCF_049589095.1 Haladaptatus sp.
CGTGCCCCGACCCTCCAGAGCGTCCGCCGTCGCGGCATCCGCGGCGAGGCCATCCGAGAGGCGATGGTCGGACTCGGCACCTCCACGAGCAACGTCGATTTGGCGATGAGCACCATCTACGCCAACAACCGCGAGTTGGTGGACGACGACGCGCCGCGCTTCTTCTTCGTCCGCAAGGGGGTGGAGTATCCGCTCATTGGCGACTACCCCGAAGCGGCGGAACCGGCGGTTCACCCCGACCACGAAGACAGGGGAACGCGCCACATCCCGGCGGGCGAAGCCGTTCTCATCGAAGCCGACGACATCCCCGACCACGGCGAGCGTGTCTGGCTGAAGGGATTAGGCTGTTTCCAACACACCCGCGACGCGCTCCAGTACACGGGCGACGACATCAGCGCCGTCCGCGACGAGGGCGTGGACGTGATCCACTGGGTCCCTGTCGAGGCGAACGTCCCGGTCCGCATGCGAACGATGGACGGCGACGTGGAAGGCGTCGCGGAACCCGACTTCGCCGAAACCGACGTGGACGACATCGTCCAGTTCGAGCGCGTCGGGTTCGTGCGAGTTGACAGTGAGGACGGCGACGAGACGGTGACCTACTTCGCGCACGAGTAACTCGGCGGAATCCCGTCGTTCCTCTGTTTGTCGAGGAACTCCGACCGGTACTCGGATTTCGGTCGTCCCCGGACGACTACGGGCACCGACAACTATACTATCTTGTACTGTGGCGATTCTCGCTCGTCGTGGCAGGGAAAACGGAAAATCTCTCGAATGTACTCGTCGGCGTCGTACTGGTACTGTATCTGTTCAGCCAGCGCGATTACTATCGATCCACCACATCGTAGTCCGCACATCGATCGGGGACGAGTTCGCGTCTCACTCCCAGTCCACGTCCGCAAGCGGTTCCGCGACGACACCGTCCTGTTGCGCCAGTACCCTCGCGTGACTCGTGCAGACGAGTCGGTTGTCGGCCCACGGGATGTGGAGTCGGACCGCTGCTTCGTTTTCACAGTCGTTTTCGGCGCAGTTCATCGGGAGAATACAACGGATCGGAATCACATGGATGTACTGATGCAACCGTGGACAGGGCGGCGGGGTTGATATAAAAGGGTTTCAAGAATAACCCCGCGTTTCAGGGACGCTGCGGAACTCCATTCCCTATGGACGCTGCTGAGTTGGAGGAAGGTGCCGATTTCGTGTACGAAATCGACGCCGGTGAAACCGTCACGGAGGGGGTAGTCACCGCCGTCGCGGCGACGACGAACACCGAGATACATCGTCTGCCGCCGCTGTATGAGACGGTGAACGCGGACGCGCTCAACGAGCTGTTCGCGGACAGCCATGGGGGAAAGATACGAACTACGGGGCGAGTTAAGTTTACCTATCATGGGTGTGAAGTGGTCGTGCTGAGTAACGATCGCATCATTATCGAGGCGGACGTTTGATGCAGGAACGCGCTACGGGGACTGGAACAAAATGAGCGTCATTGCAGAATTCACGATTCCTACCGAGGAGTTCGCACTCTCGCAGGCTTTCGCTGCGATCCCGAACATGGCCGTCGAAATCGAACGGATGGTCGCACACCCCGCGAGTCGAATCCTCCCCTATCTCTGGGCATGTGGGGGGACGACGACCACGGTGGAGCGGGAGCTCCGTGACGATCCGACGACGGTTTCGGTGACGAAGCTCACCGAAATCCCCTACGGGTCACTCTTCCGTATCAAGTGGTCGGACGAGACGCGGGAAACGGTCGAGGACGTGCTGGAGAGCGACCCCGTCATCCTCACCGGCACTGCCGCAAAACAAGGGTGGGATTTCCAGATGCGGTTCGAACACCGCGACCACATCTCGAAACTCCAGTCGGACTTGAGCCATCACGGCGTCACCGTCGAGTTGAAGCGGTTACACACGCCGGAGACGCCGACGGTCGATGGTCAGTTCCTCCTCACGTCGAAACAGCGGACGGCGCTGAACTCCGCGCTCGATTCGGGTTACTTCGAGGTGCCGCGAAAGACGAACCTGAGCGAGTTGGCTGAGGAACTCGACATCAGCCAACAGGCTCTGTCGAAACGGCTCCGACGCGCTCACCGGACCGTGAGCCGTCACATCCTCACGACGGGACCAAACGAAATCGTGGATGACCGGCTCGATTAATCCGAATATCGCGCCTTCTCTGCCAGTGCGGCCTCGTTTCCGTAGGTATCGACCAACGGCTGGAACGACGCGCCCAGCGCCCGCATCGCTTCGCCGGGGGAGTGAAAGCCGAGTTCGTCCGCAACGGTGGACCAGCGATGGGCTTGGAGTACCTTCCGAACCAGTAGCCGCTCCTGACGCGGCGAAAGCAGGTCCGGGGCCGCTGGGTCGGCGAGCTGTTTCACGACCAGTTTCCGGAACGGGGCGGGACCGTGGTCGAACTGCCCCGGGCCGTAGGCGCTCGCGGCGACCAACCGCCACTCCCAGTCGGTGAGCGAGGAGAGCGAAATTTCGGTATCGGTCGCCCGCAACGATTCGCGGACGACGTCGGGGTCCATGTCGTCGAGGGCGTCCGAAAGCACCGAAGCGATCCGTCCGGCAAACCGACGGGCGTGACGGTCGTACAGGTCCCTTCCCGTGGAGGAGGTCGGGTCGAACATGAGCGCGGAGTACTCGCCGCTGGCGTCGTTGCGCGTGGTCGAGAGTTGGACGGTTCGATAGCCGTTTTCGCGCCAGAACCGCAGCAGTTCGGGGGTTGCGCCGAACCCCGTACCGAACCAATCGAGGTCCGAGAATTCACGGCGAACCTCGGCGAGCAGACGGGACCCCAATCCGGACGAGCGCACGGCGTGGTGGGTTGCGATCCGCATGATTCGCATTCCGGTGGGGATTCCGGCGTCGAAATCGCGGAGTTGCGTCGTCAGCACATCGGGGAGCATGTTGCCCTTCACCCGACCGCCGTCGTACATGTGTTCGCGCACGTCCGTCGGGAGGTTCCCTTCGCGGGCCAACAACGCCACGCTGACGACGTGGTCGTTCCAGCAGAGCGCCCGAACCGCGACGTTCGGCGCGTCCA
>NZ_JBAWAC010000352.1:0-3005 GCF_049589095.1 Haladaptatus sp.
CTTCGAGTCCGGCCGCGTGACCGACATCGTCCTGCGTCTCGACGAAGATGAAGGAGATTCCCTTCTCGTCGGCGAGTTCGGGCAGGTGCATGACGATTTCCTCCGGCGTCACGTCTTCCGCGACGTAGATGAGGTCGGCGTTGCCGCGCTCGACTGCCTTGGTCGTCTCGTTCGTTCCTTTCTTTACACTTCCTGTGTCCCGTGCGACTTCGAGCGCGTCGAGCGCTCGGTCCTGCAAGTCAGCTGGGACGTCGTAATTGACGTATACTGGCATAGGTTGTTCACCTCTCCTACGCGCTGGCTCAGGCTCCCCTGCCGGATGAGTCCTGTACGGCTAGGAGCATCATCAACCCCGCGTAGGTTGTACCCTCCAGTAGAGTATGCCCCCATAAAAACGCTTTCAAATCCATGACGGGGTGCCACGGTGGCGCACACGCTCCTATCGGTCGATTTCGGAGGATTATTCATGGGACTCGAAACCGCCGTTCCACTCCTCGCGGAGCAGGCCGTAAACGAAGGTATCGTGGTACTCCCCACGCCAAAACGTGTGGTCACGAAGTCGGCCCTCCCGCTGGAATCCTAATCGCTCCACGAGTCCCTGTGACCCGTCGTTGAAATCCCCGATTCGAGCGAACACGCGATGGAGTCCTCTGGTGTCGAAGGCGTACCGGAGGAGCAGCGAAACGGCTTCCGTCGCGTAGCCCTCGCCCTGCCAGTCGGAATCGAGCCAGTAGCCGATTTCGCCGTGGTCGCGCTCGACGCGGACAGGTTCGCCTCGCCGATCGGTTCGCCGTCCACACAGACGAGGAAGTTCGAATCGCCGTTGTCCGCCGAAATCGTGTTTTCGAAGAACTCCTCGGTCTGCTCGTGGTTGTACGGTCGGACGAACCCGAGCGACGTTCGGATGGCCGGATCAGTTCGAGCGCGCTGGATGAACTCGACGTCCTCCCGTTCGGTCGTCCTGAGTTCGACTCGTTCACCGGAGCAGAAGATGGGGCCGGGCATGTTCGTACCGAAACGAACGAATGACAAAAACGTTTCAATTCACCGTTCGATTGAGCAATTTCCCGGTCGAAACGTTTCCGACGAATCCGAACACCTGTTTTGTGCGTTCGACCCGTACGTCGGTTCATGAGTGGGGGCCGGTCATGAGCACCGAAACGGTGGCGGACGAGGAGGAACAGCACTTTTCAGCGCCCGAGGATTGGCCGAAGGATTTCGGCGAAGCCTCGTGGTGGCCGTTCATCGGCGCCCTGGGTATCGTCAGCCTGTACGTCGGCGCCGGGTTGTACGTCCTGAGCCACGGCGGAAACAGCTACGTTCCGACGTTCGTCAGCCCAATCCTGTTCGTTCTGGGGACGATGGTGTTCCTCGTTGGACTGTACGGCTGGTTGTATCACGGGTTCGTGGACCAGTACTGGCAACACGACGGTTCTGGGGGGACGAAACTCCGCTGGGGGATGACCCTGTTCCTCGGTACCGAAGTGGCGACGTTCGGCGCGGGATTCATCTACTACTTCTTCATCCGCGTCGGGACGTGGCCGCCGGCCGGAGGCATTCCGGACGTACTGAGTGCACTCGTCCTCGTCAACACGGTCATCCTCGTCGCCAGCAGCGGGACGCTCCACTACGCGCATATGTCGCTACTCCGTGGGCATCGACAGCGATTCATCGCCTTCCTCGGGTTGACCGTTCTCCTGGGAGTAATCTTCATCGGCGGGCAGATTTACGAGTACATGCTGTTCATCACGCACGAGGGATTCACCATCACGTCGGGCGTTTTCGGGAGCGCCTTCTTCGGCCTGACCGGCTTACACGGCCTCCACGTCACGCTGGGTATCGTCCTCATGAGCGTCCTGTTCATCCGCGCACTGTACGGCCAGTTCTCGGAGGAACGGGACACCTCGGTGACGACCGTCACGATGTACTGGCACTTCGTGGACGCCGTCTGGATCCTGCTCGTCGTCGCACTGTACGCCGGATCGTCGCTTGCAGGGTAGCCGACGGAAAGTAATTTTCAGTGACAGTACCCAGAAAGCATATACGTGAAGCCATGGACATCCTATCCGGCGAGGTCCCCGCGCACGAAATGCGAGCGGGTTGACGCCATCACGTAAACCCCACCTCGCCGCGACTCCTGTCTTTTCCTCCACCAAAGAGAAACATCCTTGCGGCGAACCGACCAAACACGGACGTGAACGTCTCGTCACTGGTGGCCGCGCTCCACAACGAAGCCCGCGAGTCGAACGAGCGGCGACTCCTCGTCCTCGCCGGGGACCGCGAAGAGGGCTACGAAGTCGCTCAAGATGCCCTCGCCGCCGCAAAAATCCCCGAGGGGAAAACCGCACAGGTCGCCCCTCGACGCGTGCTCGACTGCGAACAAGTGAGCCAGAACCGGGCTGGGAACCTCCTCGGAACGACCCACGAGGCGGTCGTCTTCGACGCTCACGACGGACTTCGACCGAACGCGCTCGGGAGGGTCGTCGGCGCAGTGGACGGCGGCGGCCTCTTCGTGTTGCTCACACCGCCGCTCGACTCGTGGCCGACCCGACGGGACGACTTCGACGCGACGCTCGCAGTCCCGCCATACTCCGTCGATGACGTGAGCGGGAACTTCCGACGACGGTTCGTCTCCCTGCTCCGTGCCCACCGTGGAATCGCCATCGTGGACGTGGATTCCGAATCCGTCGAGGACGACGGACTGACGAATCCCGCGCCGCGATTGGCCGACCGTGAAACCGAACGGACGTTCTCGGGCGAGGACGAAATCTTCCCCACGGCCGCCATCGAATCCTGTCTCACCGACGATCAAGCTTCGGCAGTCCACGCCTTCGACGCGCTCTCGGAACCCGACAACGCGGTCGTCGTCGAAGCCGACAGGGGCCGTGGAAAGTCGAGCGCCGCGGGAATCGCCGCCGGTTGCTTCGCCGCGGACGGCGAGGACGTACTCGTGACGGCCCGAAGCTATCGGAGCGCCCGCGAGGTGTTCGTCCGCGCGGCCGCGC
>NZ_JBAWAC010000353.1:0-4088 GCF_049589095.1 Haladaptatus sp.
TCGATGTTTCGGGAGCCGATGAAGCCGTACACCGCCAGCGAAAGCGTCTGTGCGTGGTTGTTCGTGAGGATGAGCGAGAACAGCAGCTCGATCCACGCGAAGATGAAGCTGATGATGGCGACGGAGATGATGCCCGGGAGCGCCGAGGGCAACACGACCTTCCGGAACGCCTGTGATCGCGTCGCGCCGTCCACGAGCGCCGCCTCTTCGAGCGACTGCGGAATGCCGTCGAAGAAGGCCTTCATCACCCAGACCACCAGCGCGATGTTGATGGTCACGTACATGAACACCAGTCCGACCAGCGTGTCGTAGAGGTGGAACGTCCGGAAGATGACGAAGAACGGGATCACCACGGCGATGGGTGGCAACATCCGGGACGACAGTATCCAGATGAGCACGTCCGGCTTCTTCGGCACGTCGTAGCGCGAGAGGACGTACGCGCCCGGAACGCCGATCACCAGCACGATGATCACCGAGGCGGTGACGCTGATGAGGCTGTTGGTGAGCGCGTGGACGAACGACGGGTCGTTCGCCAGCTGCATGTAGTTGTACACCGTCGGCAGGAACACCCACTTCGGCGGGAGGTCCAGCGCGTGTCCCGGCGGTTTGAGGGACATGAACCCGATCCAGCAGAGCGGGGCGAGACAGACGAACGCCCACACGAGCAGGACGACGTGTCGCCCCACGTTCTTCGCCCTATTCGAGACCGCCATCACTCCAACACCCCCTCGAAGCCGACGACGCGAATCAGCACGTTACAGATGATGAGGACGACGACGAGGTACACGATGGCGAGCGCGCTCGCCGCACCGATGTCGATGTACGTGAACCCGGTCTGGAAGATCTGGATGCTGATGAGCTTCGTTGCGTTGCCCGGTCCACCGCGAGTCAGTCCGTACACCGTCCCGAACGTGCGGAACAGGTCGATGAGGCGGATGAGGAACGCCACGAAGATGACGGGTTTCATGTACGGGATGATGACGTGGACGTACGTCCGCCACGTCGGCGCGCCGTCGATGCGCGCCGCCTCTTTCAGTTCGTCCGGAACCGACGACATCCCCGCGTAGAGGATGATGAACATGAACGGCGTCCAGTTCCACGTGTCCATGAGGATGACCGTCAGCAGCGGCAGGTTGGTGAGGAAGTTCGGCGCCGCGAACGGCGTGTACGTGTTGATGGCGTACGCGATGATGCCGAGTTGCGGGTCGAGCATGATCCGTCCGATCATCGCCAAACTGACCGGCGCGACGGCCATCGGCAGGATGAAGACGATCCTGTAGAACGTCTCGGCCCACCTGTTCTTCACGTTCGTCAGCAACGCGGCGAGGAAGAACCCGATGGCGAGTTCGAGCACCAACGCACACGTCACGAAGATCGCCGTCACCGTGATCGACTTCCAGACGACGGGGTCGGTGAATATCACCCGGAAGTTGTGGAGTCCGGTGAACGTCCCGAGTTGCTCGGGGTGGACGTAGTTGTAATTGACGAGGCTGAGGTACAGGTCGTATATTCCGGGGAAGATGGTGATGAGGAGGACGACGAGCACCATCGGCGTAGCGAGCCACACCGGGAGGTACTCGTTCCACGCGCTGCGGAATCGCCCCTCGGATTGCGTTCCTTGGTTCGTTCCTGATTGGGTGTCTAAACTCATGGTTTGTCGGTCGAATTCGTCGTTCGGTGGTGGTTCGGTTCTCGATTCATGATCAGTTCCCTCCGACGGTCAACTCGGCCTGTTGTGCCGCCTTTTCCATCGCCGAATCGACGGACTTCCCGCCGGTTATCGCCTTCTGGAGTTGGATGGAGTACTTCTGGGCCCAGACGGGGTACATCGCGTCGTACGGCTCCGTCTCGGCGCTTTTCAGTGATTCGAGGGACACCTTGCTGAACTCCTTGCCGTACTTCTTCTCGTACGCCTTCTGCGACCAGATGGATTTTCGCGTCGGGAACGAGGCGCTCCGCTGAATCGCCATCCATCGCTGGGTCGGCTTCGACGTGGCCCAGAGCATGAACAGGAACGCCGCCTCGGAGTGTTTCGCGGCCTTCGATGTGGACAGTTGCCACGTGAACGCGCCCGGCGCGAACTTGCTTTCCGATCCCTTCGGCGTCACCATCTTCGCGACTCCGATGTCGCCGCCGTCCGGGGAGGCGTCCGCCAGGGTCCCCCAGAACAGGTTCGCGTCGTTCATCACGTGCGCGGCGGTGCCCTGTTGCATCGCCGCAACGACTTCGGACCACGTCATGGTGCCGATGGACGGCGGGCCGTAGTTCTGGAGCGCTTCCACGTAGTACTTACCCGCCTTCTTCGCCACGTCCGTGTCGAGGCCGGACTTTTCTGGATACGACTTCCACAGCTTGCCGCCGTACTCGCGGAGCCACGCGTCCATCGTGTAGACGTTCATCCCGTACCCTTTCTGACCGCGGTTGACGAGTCCCGAAACGCCGCTTTCGTTCTCCTGAATGACCTTCGCGTTGTGTAAAAACTGGTCGGTCGTCTTCGGAATCGACAGGTCGTGTTTTTCGTAGAGGTCCTTCCGGTAGAACATCGTGTGGACCTCGACGGTTATCGGCATCCCCGTCCACTTTTTCGTCCGCCCGGCCCCGTGGACCGCCTCCTGACACACGCCGATAAGGTCGTCCCGGTTGTACCAGTCCGGGTCGTAGAGGTCGTCGTCCTGGAAGTATGGGTCGAGGTACTGGAGCCATCCGGCCTGCCGGAACTGGTTGACGACTTGGTCCATGAAGAACACGTCGAACTTCCCGGCCCCGGTGCTCACGTCGGTCAGCCGCTTCGTCCGAAACTGCTGTTCCGGGAGGATGTTCCACACCACGTCGATCCCCGTGAGCTTCTCGAACATGGGAACGAGCGGTCGAATGCTGTCGATCCACGCGTGCTGGACGGCACCGACGTTGACCTTCTTCCCGGCGTGTTTCTTCCAATCGATGTTCGCGTCGGTGTACGCCGAGAGGTCGATGTTTCCGTCTCCCTTCGACGGGTCCACGGGCTTCGTTTCGCCGTTCCCCGAGCTCGCACTGCCGCCGCGCGTACAGCCGCTCAATGTGAGCGCGACACCCGTGCCCGCGTATGCGAGGAAGTCGCGGCGCGTTCTATTCGTCATCGTTCACCCGATCCGTTGCGCTGATTCGGTTGCTGGTGTTCATGGTTCTGTGTCCGCCTGTCATCCACACCGCTATTCCCGTGAGGTGACTTCGTGTCACACCGTCCGGTTCGATGTGTTTCAGCTATCCACGCGAGTAATTTGATTACAGATAATTAAGTATTGTCCTTATCGATGCTCACGTTGATAGCTCATATCTTGTATGCTACCACAACGACTATGTCCGGTGAATCGCTCACCGTAGCTATGGACTGTGACTTGACAGACCGTACCGCCCTCATCACGGGTGCTGGCCGCGGAATGGGAAAGAAAACGGCGAAGACGTTCGCGCGAAACGGTGCCGACGTCGTCATCAACGACGTGGACCCCGACGTGGCGGAGGAAACCGCCGCGGAAGTCCGGGACCTCGGCGTCGAAACCGTCGGCATCGCCGCCGACGTGAGCGACGCCGCCGAAGTCCAGGCGATGGTCGAGCGGGCGACCGAGGAACTGGGTCCCATCGATATCCTCGTGAACAACGCTGGCGTTGGCGACGCCGGGCCGTTCGTCGATGACTCCTACGACGACACGTTCGAATTGAACCTCGACGTGCACCTCTACGGATCGTTGAACTGCACTCGCGCGGTCATCGACGGGATGGTCGAGCGCGGCTACGGGAAGGTCGTCAACATCACGTCGATTCACACGAAAAACGGCGTCGGGATGTCGCCCGCCTACGACGTGGGCAAGTACAGCCTGCTCGGGTTGACCAAGAGCCTCGCGCTCGAACTCGGCCGCGAGGGGGTCCGCGTCAACGCCGTCGCGCCGGGTTGGGTGAACACCAGAATGACCGAGGGGATCAGCGACGCCGTGCGACAACAGATTTTGGACAACAACCCCATCGGCCGACTCGCGGAACCCGAGGACATCGCGGAAGCGGTAACCTTCCTCGCCTCACCCGCCAGCGACTACATCAACGGTCACGAACTTCGC
>NZ_JBAWAC010000354.1:0-2415 GCF_049589095.1 Haladaptatus sp.
CGACCCGTGAGCACGTCGGTCGTCGGCATCGCCTATTTTCGGCGGCAGTGACACCTATATCCCTCCCGTCCATCGTTCAGTTCACACGATGACCGACCCGGATACGATCGAAACCTATCAAGCGGTCGCCGACGAGTATCGAGACCGGAACGCCGACAGGACGGGCGTCGAGGAGTTGGTCGAACGATTTCTCGAAGCGGTCGAGGGGGCGGCCGACGGTGACCACGCGCGAATCGCGGACGTCGGGTGTGGGCCGGGGTGGGAGTCGGCGACCTTCAGCGACCACGGGCATTCGGTGGTCGGTATCGATCTCACGCCGAACTTCCTCCGTGCGGCGCGGGACGTCGCACCGACTGCGGAGTTCGCGCGAATGGACATGCGCAGTCTCTCCCTCGAATCGGACTCCTTCGACGGTCTCTGGTCGTGTGCGTCGTTTCTCCACGTCCCGCGGGAGGACGCGCCGCCGACGCTGGAGGAGTTTCATCGGGTGCTCGAATCCGGCGGGATCTTTCTCCTCTCGGTCAAACACGGCGAAGGGGAGGTCGACGGCGACGTGTACGAGACGGACGAACGGTCGTTCACGCTCTACCGCCCCGACGAACTGTCGAAGATGGCCGAGGAGGCCGGATTCACGGTGGATTCGATCAGCATCGATGCGACCCAGACGTGGCTGCAACTCCTGGCACGTGCGTGATTTTCTTTCGCTTCGTTTCACACCAGCGCCCGCGCCAATCCGCCGATCGCGCCGAGGACCAACGGAATCGCGACGGCGAGGGCGGTGATTTGCCCCATTTCGACCCCTCGCCCGAGCGAACCGTGGAGCGCGAGCAGGCCGCCGAAGACGAGCAGTACGAGGACCCCGAATCCGAGTCCGGTAAGGACGCCGCGTTTCAAGTTCATCGCCGGCAGACTCACCAACGCCCCGCCGATCAGCAGGCCGATCCAGTGGAACCACGCGAGTGCGAGGCCGACGAGTGCGCCGATGGCGATGAACGCCACGCGTTGGGTCGGGTCGGCGCGGAGGTCGTCCAGTCGGCTCATCGGTCGCCTCCGAATTCGACGGCGACGTTCCCGCGAATCTCGTGGGTCAGGGGTTTGTACTTCGTGTCCGCCCACCGCTTCAGTTGGTCGTGATAGTGATCGGAAAAGTAATCGCCCGAATTGCCGCCCGGCAGGATGGCCTCCGAGTCGCCTTTCATTGGGCAAATCATGCGCCAACTGCTGCCGACCGCCGATTCCTTGCGGTAGTTGTTGACTGTCTGGCTCGACCCGTCGGTCGGAATCACGGGATAGTTCAGAAACGACTGGTCGAACGGGTGGGTGATGGCCTCCGTCGTGTTGTAGTCGCCGTACACTTCGGCGTCGGACGCATCGATGGCTTCCGTTGCCGTCTGGAGGGCCTTCATCATCGTAGCTTTCCGCCCGTCGCTTCCGAACCAGCGACTGCCGTCGAGGTGCGCCAACACCCAATCGCGCGGGTAGTAGCTGTCGTCCAATTCGGCGCTCTCGAACGTGTCCTTGAAAGTCCTCTCGCGGAACGCGTCGAACCACTGGACGAACAGCAGGGCGGCCCGCGAGTCGCGTTCCATGCGGTAGTCCCAATTCGAGAACGTCTCGACAGCGGATTCTAAATTTTCACTTCCGTTCCCGTTTTCGCGGGCCGCCTCGACCAGCGTCGGAACCAGTGCCTCCGCCCGCTTGTCGAGCGTGTCGTCCTGTATTCCCTCCATCGTCGCCACGTCGATGTCTCCGGATTTCGCCTTCTCGTCCAGCAGTTCGTAGATGCGCTGGGCGCGGTAGGGGCTGGCGTACGCTTCCGACAGGTACGGGTCGTTCGTGATCCGCTGATTCGCCGTCGCGATGAGGTCCGGGTCGGTGACGTGTGGTTTTTCGTCGAACGGGACGAACCCTTCCCACGTCGAGACGCCGAACGGTTCGAACCCTTTCCATTCGGTTTCCCCGGCCGACCCGTCGAAGATTCGGTCGCCGCGGACTTGCTTCCCGTCCACTATCCGACGCGGAATCCTGCCGGTGGTGTAATACAGCGTGTTGCCGTCCCGGTCGGCGTAGACGAGGTTTTGGGTCGGTTCGTCGAACTTCTTCGTCGCCGCGCGCAGGTCGTCCACGCCGTCGCTCGTGTTGAACTCGTGAATCGCCAGCGTCGTGTCCATGGCAGAGTGGCCCGTCCACGCGACGCCGACCCGGTAGCCGTCGCGTTCGAGCACCGGACCGTGGACGGTCTTCCGAAGCGTAGTCGTCCTGTTCGTCCCATCCGCGACCTCGATCTCCCGCCGTTGGGTTTCGAAGTCGCGCCCCTCGCCCTTGTAGCGGTATCTGTCGCCATCGATTTCGTATCGGTAAAAGTCGATGACGTCCGCACCCGCGTTGGTGAATCCCCACGCCCCGGCGTGGTTC